>NZ_JAUBTV010000032.1:0-4128 GCF_036705145.1 Microcoleus sp. B5-D4
CAAAAAGGACGGGCGGGACGCCCATCCCACTTTCAAGAGTGGAAGTTATTTAATTCTCATTCCTTATTGTTTTATCGGCGGATCTCAAAAGTACGCGCGGCGGAGCTATCTTGAAGGGAATCGCCCTCCGGGTTTTCGTATTCCAAAACCAACTCACTAACCGTAGCACCGGTGGGGCCGCGGCGGCACCAACTAATCATTCCTTCCACAGCTTTTTTGGAGCCTTCAAAGACAGCCTCGACGCGCCCGTCGGGGAGATTTCTCACCCAGCCGCTGAGGCCGAAATACTTTGCTTGATTCATCGTTGAATATCGGTATCCTACTCCTTGAACTAATCCCGAAACAAAAACGCGGACTCTGACGGGCGGCAATGATTGGTTTTGCATAATACACGGCTCAACTTACTGCTAACATCTGTTTGAAAATTTTAAGGATCAGTTTGATTATGTTAAATTTTAGTGCGATGGCGCTGCCGGGATTCCTGATACGCCGCATCACCCTAGCTTTTTCAACTATTCCCGATTTCACTGATTGGCTGGTTGCAGCTATGCTCGCGCTGGTTTACACTTCGATCGCTCTTTCCATTGGTTTTTGGTCAGGATTTCTAAAAGTAGACGTGCAAACCTCTCGGCGTACAATTGTGGGAGTGCTTCTTGGCTGTTTGTTAAGTCCGGGCATCACCGAGGAATTATTGTTCCGGGTGTTAATGCTGCCGCACCCGTTTGAGAAGGCTTCTGGGTTAATGCTGTGGTATTGGGGATGCGCGAGTTTGGCGGTTTTTATAGTTTACCACCCGCTGAACGCGCTGACTTTTTACCCGGTTGGTCGATCGACCTTTATGAATCCAGTATTTTTGCTACTGGCAGCAATTTTGGGAGTTGCGTGCTCCCTCGCATACCTGCAAAGCGGTTCTATCTGGCCTGCGGTGGCGGTTCACTGGCTAGCAGTGACAGCCTGGCTGTTGCTACTGGGCGGTTACAGGAGGCTGTATGGTTAAATGTAAAAAGTCCAGCATCACTATTTTGTCGGGAGGATCTCAGTTGTGGGTATCATAGGAGCGATCGTAGGTTTTTTGGCAGGGATAGCAGTTGCTTACTGGTTAGTAGAAAAGCGCTTAAACAAGCAAAAACAAGAATACTTGCAGCAAACTCGCAGAATTACTGAGGAAATAGAATTAGCTCAGATGTCTCGGGTGCAACAAGCTGTCGAATCTCAGAAAGGAGAACGGGAAAATCAGCTTAGAAAAGCTACTATCGAACACGAAAATTTACTCAGACAAGTTACTACCCAATACGAAAACCAGCTCAAACAAGTTGCGGCTCAATATGAAAATCAGCTCCAACAAGTTTTGGCAGAACGCGACAGTCAGCTCCAACAAGTTCATGCAGAACGCGACAGTCAGCTCCAACAAGTTGTCAGCGCACACGAGCCTGAGCTGCGGAGAAAAATCAGCGAGGAATTAGAAGCCGCTAACAATGCTAGGATGCAGCAAAATATCCAATCTTTGCAAGCAGAACACGAACATCATTTACTTAGAGTTGCTGACGAATTGCATTTAAATTATCAAGCTCAGATGGAGCAACATTTGCAAAACCTGCAAAATGAACACGAAATTCGCTTGAGGCAAACTGCCGAGGAATATGAGAACCGCGAGGTTGAGATGCAGTTAAATATGGAGGCTTTGCAAGAGCAATACGAGAGTCAGTTGCAAGCGGCTCACGAGCAGTTGAGAGACCACGAAGCTCAGATGCAAGCTACTATCAGGTCTTTGCAAGAGCAGTACGAGAGTAATGTACAACAACAAGAAGTCCCCGATCAGCAGTTTAGTCAGTTAAATTCAACAGAATTTCCCGAAGGTTTCTCACAAGAAGAAGTTTGGCAGGAACTGTCAACTGAGTTAAATCAAACAGAAGTTGAAGAGTTAAATTACACAGATTTTTCCGAACCACAATCAATTGATTTACATCAACCCGAAGTCGAACAACAGCTTCCTATTGCCAGACAAGCACCAAGCTATTCCCTGCCACAGTTGATGGGATGTGTTCAAAGTCAGGACAAAGAAACCCGCAAGTTTGCAGCGTCTGCTTTAGGTAAAATGGCTGCTGCTAATGCTCTGAGATCCGAAGGTCAGCGAGCAATAGAAACCTTGGGAAAATTAGCTCAAGATATTCACCCGGAGGTGCGCGAAGCTGCTGTGGAAGCACTAGCAATGATTAAGTCGGAAAAAGTGATTCCGCTGCTACAAAAAGCTTTGCGAGATATAGATAGCGGTGTGGCTAAATCGGCAAGTGCGGCGCTCAATAAGTTTAAGTTTTATCCGCGAACTCCGGCGGCTAAGCCGAAAACTGTTGATCTGAAGAAACCAAAGCGTTAAGCATTTATATCAATTCCGGTTGCACCGTCCGTGATTGTTGACTGTTGACTGTTGACTGTTGACTGTAGAAGGAGGGGTGGAAAAACTGAATGGTTGAGTGTTAACTGTTGACTCGATTTTACAGCATATTCCAGAATATGCTGTAACTTGTGACTAATGACTACTGACTGATGACTAATTTAAAATCGCTGCTTTGTACCGAGTATAAATTTGAGGTCGCCGGAGTCGCTAACAGCCATATCTAAGCGAATTAATCCAAAGGACGATCGCACCCTCACACCCACCCCAACACCCGCCCCAGTCCCCGGTTTGTCCCTGACTACCGCCGGTTTCCCCAACACGCTATCTCCCGTTCCCAAATCCGACGCAAAATCAACAAATATCACGCCGCCAACATCCTGACCCACAGGAAACCGATATTCCCCGGAAGCTAAAAAATAACTCCGCCCACTGCCAATATCCCCGCTATCGTAGCCCCGCACGGAATTGCGGCCGCCGAGGCGAAAAGCTTCCGTTGGTGGCAAATCCCCGATTACCGTGCCCGCTTGCAAGTTAAAAGCCAGCATTTCGGGCAAGGCTTCGGACTCGCTAATGCCCAACAAAGTTACGGGTACATAATGTATATAATTCGCCAACAGTCTGTTACTCACAATGTTACCTCGACCCAGAGGTATCGACTGCTCGGTGCTGAGGCCCAGAATCGATCCTCTGGTGGGGTTAAAGGGATTGTCCCGCCGATCGAGCATTGCGCCAAAAGAAACAGTGTATAACTCGTCAACGCCACTGCCGCTGAATGTGAGAGGATTTCCGAGTTCGTCGCGGCGGGCGATATTTAAGTTGCGATCGCGCGTACTGATGTTTGTATAATTCAGTCCCAAAGTCGATTGCCAATCGCCCAAAGGTCTGGTAAACCTGAGATTTCCCCCCATCCGAATTTCCCGAACTCGGTTCCCGTTGGGCAAATCAATATCTTTGTTGAAAATTTCCGATATTCTGCGATCGCCAAAAGCTCTCACACTGTATCCCAAACGGTCTTTGGCGGCAACGTAAGGGCTGACAAACTGGACATCGTACTGGATACCTCGGAGGCTGGGCTCAAGTTCCACCGCCAGCCGCTGTGGGGTTGTTCCGAAAGTTCGATCGGTATAGGAAAGAGGAACAGCAACGCCAACATCATCACTAAGACTGGCACTCACGCTAAAAGAGCGAGCCGATCGCTCTTGAACGTTGTAGATTACATTAACATCCGTGCCAACTTCTTCGATCGAAACCGTAACCTTGTCAAACAATCCCAATTGCTGCAACTGCTGTAAATCCGATCGTACAACTTCCCGGCTGTAGTTATCCCCCGCCTTGAGTTTGAGCTCTCCTCGGATAAAATCTTCCGAAATTCTGCCCTCAACCGGATTCCCTTTTTTATCAACAGCTTCACCTGTGGAATTGACAAAGCGAATTTTCACCTCTGCAACGTAAACACCTTCAGCATTGCCCGCTTGACTGATTTGTAGAGTACCACCTAGCTGTCGGGCGTTGCTGTTTACTGCTTCGGGGATTTCGGCTTGTGTCGCGATCGTCGCCGGAGTTTTTAACAGAGATGTAAAATCTTTATGGTGGCTGGACTTGAGTGAGGGAGATTCCCTAGGGGATAGCTGCGCCGCGGGTACTTCAGCCAACATTCCTGTGCCACCAAACAATTCATCTCTTGTGGAACGGGCATCTTGCCCGTTCTTGACAGATGCTGCACCGTTCTTGAG
>NZ_JAUBTV010000032.1:4228-71541 GCF_036705145.1 Microcoleus sp. B5-D4
CAGCTTTTGATGAACAGGCAAGATGCCTGTGCCACCAAACAATTCATCTCTTGTGGAACGGGCATCTTGCCCGTTCTGGAGAATGGTGCCAGATGTGAGACTCACCTCATCCTCCTCCCTCTGCGCCTCTGCGGTTCCCTCCCTAGACTCCGCCTCAGTCGGTGTGGCACTCGGATTGATCGCCCGCGCTGCCAATTCGCCCCCACCCAGCGCCGCCAAAGTCAAAAATGCAATAATCGAAATTCGCATAGACATTAAATTTAAAGCACACCCAACGCATATTACCCAAAACCGGGCCCCCTGCATAATTAGCCGAAAAGAAACCCGGTATTTTTGAGGCTACCGGGTTTCTGGGATGCTGAAATGTCGGAAAGTTCGATCAACTGCGGGCGATCGTTAAATTTGTTTAAATAGCTTGTCGAGAAACTCGTTTCTCAAAATGAGCCTGAGTCTGCTGCAACAGTTGTTCGCGACTATCCTTAGCGGTGGTAATGGTAGGGAGCAAGTTGCGAGCTTGTAAAGTCATGTGAAGCTGTAGGTGTGCTACGTACTCACTGACATCTTCGCGAAGAGAGCAAGCCGGGTACTGTTTTAAAGTAGAGTTCAAAGTGTTCTCCTGCTTTGAGTTTGTAGAATTTTCTAATAATCATAGACAATATCATGGTCTATTTCTAACTGTGTACTCCGTAATGAAGTTTAACGTTTGGACTGCTTTTTTGTTACAATCCTTTACAAATATTTCTTACCTATCAGGAGTCGATCCCCATGCAGTCTCAAGCACTTGTAGGACAAAAGCACACATTAAGTACATTTGTCAATAGCACCACCCAAACAGCCACCTACCTCGACATCGGGTGCGGCAGACCCTTATTGATGTTGCACGGTTTCTTCGGAGAAAAGACTTGCTGGCTGCCATTAATTGAGTTATTGCAATCTCAGTTTCGGTGCATCAGTTTAGATATGTTAGGTTTTGGAGAATCCAGCAAACCAGAAATCCGCTACGACGTAGCTGTAGAAGTGGCTTTTGTGCGGCAAGTTGTAGAACAACTAAATATCGAACCCTGCTGCATCATCGGACATTCTTTTGGCGGTTGGGTAGCATCTGCATATTCCCTCAAATATCCTAATTCTGTCAGCAGTTTAGTGTTAGCAGCACCAGCCGGAATTCGGGACGACAGTTTTTGCGGTCAATACGATGCTTTGCGGCCGCTATTGTGGGAAACTCCAGTTGTTGATTGGGCCTTGCAGTTGGCAAAACCTTTTGCTAGTTTAGCGGGAAAAAGTGAGAAATTGCAGCAAATTTCCGGGTGGCGCAGGGAGTTAATGTCTCAACCAGTAGCAAGGTCATTTTTAATGAGTCGGATGCGGCCAGAAGATGCAGTTGATACAGTAGAAAAAGAAATTCACAAATTGCAAATTCCTACCTTAGTTATCGCAGCAGAGAGTGACGAAACAATTCCTCTATGGCACTGTGAAACCTACGCGGGCGAGATACCGGGGGCAGAGTTAGCAATTATTCCCAATGCCACTCACGGGTTGCCGCAAACTCAAGCTCCAATTATGGCGAAGTTGACTTGTGAATTTTTGAATAATTAAGAAAAACTGTGCAAGAAGCCGAATCATAAAAATTGTGATAAGCCACAAATGGAAAATAATTGTGTTTTAGTATACTACTTTATTAGGAAATACAGAATATATTGATTAGTGTATTGTACAATTTTTTTTATGGCTCTTAAATCTTGTGTCAGCAGGAGCTACAGACATTTAGTGGAGTCGGGGGTATTACCAATGGCAGCACTGAGCAACTACTTTAATCTGGAAGAAATTACGACAGCCAGAAAAATTAGTGCTGCGGTAATTAACATCAGCGGCCGCCAGCGAATGCTTTCCCAACGAACGGCTTTTTTTTGCATGAGGTTAGTTTGCTCGGAGAATGCGGCAGAAAGAGCAAAACTGCGGGTGAATTTGTTAGAGGCGATCGAGCTTATGGAAAAATCGCACCGCGACTTAATTAATACTAGCAGCAGCATCAACTTATTGAGTCCGCCTTCAGCCACCGTCAAGGCAATGTATTTTGAGCCGCCACTGTATTTAGACAAACAAGTGCGCGCATATATCGATCGAATAAAAGCCTTGGTGCAAGTTCCCGATGCCGAACTCAGGCTGGAAAACCCCCACCTGCTGTACATTGTGGAAGCAGCGGGCGGCGACTTGCTAGAAGCTTTCGATGCCGTGGTGAGTCAATACCAGCAAGAAAGCGAAATCGAACAATTTGAAATCGACCTCAAACAGGTTGAACTTTATCAAGAAAGTTGTGCTGCTACCTCGAAAGCGGAAGCTCAAGCGGCCCAGCTCGATCGCGCACTTTGCGAACTCAAACAAACTCAAGCTCAACTCCTCCACAGCGAAAAAATGTCTTCGCTGGGGGCGCTAATGGCTAGTATCGTCCACGAAATTAATAACCCAGTTAGTTTTATTTACGGCAACTTGAGCCATGCCGCAATTTATACTCAAGATTTGCTGAACCTGCTGCGTCTCTATCAAGAATGCTATCCCAATCCCTGTCCCGAAATCACAGCTAAAATCGAAGAGATAGATCTTGATTTTCTAGTTGAAGACTTGCCTAAAGTTATGTCTTCCATGCAAATGGGTTCCAATCGCATTCGCGAAATTGTCAAATCTATGGGCAACTTTTCGCGCACCGATAACAGTAACATGACCATGTGCGACTTGCACGACAGCATTGATAGCACCGTGTTAATTTTGCGAAACCGTCTCAATTCTCAAATAGACCGTCGCGATATTCAAGTAATTAAAAAATATGGAAAATTGCCTCCTGTAGAGTGTTATTCAGGACAGCTAAATCAAGTATTTATGAATCTAATTACCAACGCGATCGATGCTTTGGACGAGGCAGCACAAAATCAGCCCAATGCTGCGCTAAAAATTTTTATCAGCACAGAATTAGCAGGGCCCGATCGCGTGAGAGTGCGGATTGCTGACACGGGACCCGGAATGACACCACAGATAAAAGAACGAATGTTCGAGCAGTTTTTCACCACCAAGGAAATCGGTAAAGGTACCGGTTTAGGATTGTCTATTGTCTACAAAATCTTAGTAGAGAATCACCGAGGATCGCTTCGGTGCGAGTCGGAACCCTGCAAGGGAACCGAGTTTATCATGGAACTGCCGATCCAGCAAACTTAAGCAATTTACTAACATCCAAATTTATCTATTTTAACTATGTGTGGCACGGGCGTCCCGCCTGTGTTAACTATGTGTGGCACGGGCGTCCCGCCTGTGTTAACTGTGTGTGGCACGGGCGTCCCGCCTGTGTTAACTGTGTGTGGCACGGGCGTCCCGCCTGTGTTAACTATGTGTGGCACGGGCGTCCCGCCTGTGTTAACTATGTGTGGCACGGGCGTCCCCCCTGTGTTAACTGTGGCACGGACGTCCCGCCTGTGTTAACTGTGGCACGGGCGTCCCGCCTGTGTTAACTGTGGCAAGGGCGTCCCGCCTGTGTTAACTGTGGCACGGGCCTCCCGCCTGTGTTAACTGTAGTTAAAATTTACACATATCCTACGCTAATTCGAGCTTCAAAGTTGGCAACAGCTTTTCTAAATTTCTGAGAGATTTCTGTTGCCAAGGAATATCATTTGAACCCAATACCAAAAGTTGAATAGTTTTCTTTTTTCGGACGCTAATGACAAATTTAGACAGCATACTGATACCGGAACTGTTAACAAATTCCAATTGTTTTAGGTTCAAGGTAATAGTAGGCGGTTCGCCATTGGCGACCTCATCTAACAATTCGGCTATTGGTGCATACTCTGCTGGGCCGCTCAGGCTGAGTTCGCCTTTGAAAGTGACTGTGACTGATTCTCGATCGTATTGAATGCTGTAATCTTCACCTTTAATTTCTTGAATGCCCATTGTGATTTTGTTTCCTGACTAAAATATTGCGATCGCACAAGAGAGTAAATATTGAAATGCTAGAAACTAGACCCTAATTTGAACCACAGTCGTAACAATGATGGTATCACTATCTGGCCTGGGCTCGAATTTCCAACCTATCTTAGCTGAATAGTCATTAATCATCGTCAGCAATCCCAATCCAGAGGTATCACTTTCCGATTCCGCATTCTTTTCAAGCTGCTGCAAATAAAGTTCATTTGGATCGGAAGCCATAATTTCTTCAATAAACTCCTTCAACTTATTCGCCCCTTCTGAAGTGACACTATTACTGGCAAAAATTACCGCCGTCACCTCTGTTTCACCAATAAAGTGGATGCCAAATCTGACCTTGTAATTGGTATCATCGTTATTGAATTTTATCGCATTTTCTAACAGTTCGTTGGCTACGTAGCTCACTGCTCCCTTGCTTTGTTTGATCCGTTTCTCGCTGCTAGCATCCTCCTCATCCACAGGTAGAAAGCTAGACAAATAATCGGCTACAAAATGAGCTGAAAGCCTGTTGTTGCGCCAGCGCTGTTTGATCGGGCGAGAACTGGGAGTAAATGTAAGTTCTAGGGAGTCGTGTTCAGGAGGAAATTCTTCAATGAATTCTCCAAATATTTGTGTCATTGTTTTTAAGCTTCCAGATGTCATGATTTTTCTCTATCCAATTGATGTATTAAGGTCACTTCTTGGTGAATTTCCACACGCCATTCCAGTTAGCCGGAAGACTATTTTCTAACAGCGATTGGATGCGTTTTAGGTAAAGTTGACTGGGCTTGTCATCTGGATTTAGGGCTACTATCTGTTCAAAACAAACTATGGCCTTAGCAAAATTTCCCTGACAATATTCTTGGAGTCCCTCCTCAAATATAGGCAAAGTTTGAATTTTGAGCGATCGCACTGGTTCTACTTCAACATCTAACACCTCACAAACTGTAATGGCTTCTTGTCTACCTTTGACAATAGCCCGATCCAAAAAACGGATATGATACTTTTCGGGTTGACTCAAACGTTGTACCACATCTCCAGAAATTAATAAAGATACGCCATAATACTTAGTCAAACCTTCCAGACGAGCGGTGAGATTGACATGATCCGAGAGCGCATCTGCTTGCATGCGATTCGCATCTCCAATAATCCCAACCATCGTATCACCCACATGGATACCAATGCCAATATTCAGCGGTATATCCCCATTTATTTTACGGCTTTGATTGTATTTTTGCAACTGATCCAACTTCACAATTCCTGCCTGAATAGCATCATCAACGCCATCGGGAAAAACTGCCATGACTCCATCTCCAATATACTTGACAATAAAACCATTGTGCTTACGAATTTCCGGACTAACTTGCTGTAAATAGTTATTGATGAAGTCAAAGTTTTCTTGAGGAGTCATTTGCTCCGCCATCGTGGTAAACGAACGCATATCGGAAAACATAATTGCCATCTCTTTGCTCACGTGATCTCCAAGCTGGAAATCAACAATGCTCTGCTTGCCGAGAAATTGGAGAAATTCAGCGGGAACAAAACGTCCGTAAGCCTGCAAAAGTTTCTCTAATTCTTGTTCCCGCGCTTTCACCGTTTGCACCATATGCGAAAATACCTGTGCTAGTTCTCCCAGTGCATCACTGCGCGCTGCCACATCTGACAATATCTGGGGTTCAAAGCTATTATTTTTTACAGCAATAGCTGCATCTATAACCTTTTTTACCTGCTCAATGTAAGTCTGCATCTCTCGGTTTTTATGATGGATCTGGTTTTCCAGATCCGTGGAGTGTTGCGTGATAATTTCTACTAAGGTTTCATAGCTATTTTTTTCATCCTCTACTTCCTCAAGTTTTTCGCTCAACTCCTGTAGCTGGGTATGGAGTTCTTCTGGAGATTTAGATGGTGCTAAATTTACTTGTGGTTTCATAATTGATACTTCCGAATCGGGAAGCGAAAAATTGTTTGACTCGCTCGCTGTAAATTATTATAACTTACACGGGCAAAGCGATAAATCCGGTTGCTGGTTCCATGCTTGGCGACTAAATCCAAGCTCGATCGTAGAAACCTGGTTGACGACAGTCAATCATCAATTATGCACAATATTTCCCTGTTGCTTCAATACTAGCAAAGTAATGTCATCAAAAACATTTTGTTTTCCAATAAAATTTCGCAAATCAGCGATGGCGGCTTCCTTGATTTGTTCGGCGCTCAAATGCCAGTTTTGAGAAACCACTTCACAGAGTCTTTCAATACCATAGAATTTTTTGTGCATATTTCTAGCTTCGGGAATGCCGTCAGTGTAAAGCACCACCCCGTCCCCCGGCTCTAAGTCTACTAAAACATGGCTAATCCAATCGGAAATATCCTCCTCTAATGCGAGCGGAAATCCTAAATTAATGGTGTCTATTCGCTGGATTTTACCACCTTTCCTGACCACAATAGTTTCCTCATGTTGACCGCTGATACTAATTGTACGATCGGCATAGTTGAGCAAAGCCAGTGTCATATTTTTGTCGGAGTTCATGCGCTGGACATTTTTATAAATAGTGCGGTTTAGGGTATCTAAAAAACGCACAGGGTTGGATTCTTGCATTTCCTGAAGAGTGCGGACAGCAGCTTGAGTCATCACCATCAAAATGCCGCTTTCTAATCCGTGTCCGGTGACATCACCAATGCAAATTGTGACAACCCCGTTAGTACAAAGTACGTCGTAGTAATCACCACCTACTTCCGAGGCTGGCTCCATAAATCCGGCAATATCTAAATCTTCAATGGCTGTGAGTTCAGCAGGTTTGGGCAGAATCAACTGCTGCATTTGTTTGAGCATATCGAGTTCGGAACTCATGCGGAGGTTTTCCGCTTTTAGACGCTGGTTGAGAGTAGCAATTTGTTTGGTGGCTGTAGCGAGTTCAGAGGTACGTTCTTTGACTTTATCTTCTAGCGTTTCCAAGGATTCTTGCAGTTGTCTCGCCATACTGTTAAAGGAATTTCTTAAGGTTTCAATTTCCAAAATCCGACTGGAATCAACGTTCTGGTTAAGATCACCACCTGCTAGATATTCTGAAGCTTGAGCAATTTGATTCAGGGGGCGAGTAATCCAGCTAGCGGTGAAAATACCCATTGCAACAGAGACAATGAGAGCCACAATACAGAGCCAAATGGTCTGGCGAGTGTTAGCATAAATTTGCGCCATAAAGTCCGCTTCAGGAACTACTACTACACTCAGCCAATTGAGACCATACTTGTCTGTTAGCGGAGAAACTTGGATAAATTGCCGCTCACCGTTCAGATAAAAGTCAAGTTGAACAGTTTGATCGATGTCTTCCAAACGCTTGAAGCGATCGAGCAGATAAAGCACACTTTGACGCATCAGCCGGTTGCTGCTTTCCTGTGCTTTGAGCCGCTTTGTATCTTTGCCTGTTCCCACCGAAAGAGGCTGTTCTTTAACGGAAGTTGCTATTAACTCACCCTGGGGTTCAATGATAAATACTTGACCGGAATTACCCACGCGTAAGGTTTGCAGGAAGTGGCGAATTTGATCTAGTCCCATCTGGCAAGTCAGCACGCCAATTAGTTTCCCTTCGGCATCATAATAGGGTAGACTCGCATTAATTTGCAGCGTACCGTAGCCAAAATTAATATAAACTTCACTCCAAGCTGCCTGTTTCTTCTCAACAGCTACTCTGTAAAAAGGGCGCGTGCGAACGTCATAATTGGGCGTGTTTTTTTCGATTGTTGTCGGGTTTCCATTATCGTCAAGGTTGTAATAGATCAAGTCGCCACCCCCCGGAATCAGTTGCTGGGCAAGCTGAGGTTGTTCCAGTCCAACCAGCCGATTTACCCAACCCACACGCAGGTACTGACCTTTTTCGTTGGCAATTCCCGCGTGACCGATCGACTTAAATTGCAGAACTTGTTTCCAAAAATATGGTCTAGCTTGCTCCAAATCGTCAAAGTTCAACACCCCCAAAGGTACAGCATCCTGATTGATCTGATTCACCAGTGGCGGAGCTTCTAGATAGGTTTGAACACGTTCGTAAACTCTCGCACTCACTTCGTGGCGCAACTGACTAACAATATTGTTGACTATCTGCTCTCCGTTTCTGTAAGAGAGATAGCCAACGCAGCCAACAGCGGCCAAAATTTGGAGAACAAAGGGAACTACCAAGACATTGCGGAGACGGATTTTGCCCGCTCTGGAGACGATCGCACTTTTTTGAGAAACCATTGTTAAAAACACTCCCAGCGGGCATTTTTTTGTTACAAGACTTGATAATGGATATATTAATAGCGACAGACAATGTTATCATATCAAAAACTCAACCAACATCAAAAAAACTGCGTTCATCAGCGCTCATCTGCCTGCATCAGCGGTTAAAATAAAACAATAAATCCCAACAATAATGCAAATTACTCAATCCCTCCACAGCGCCATACTCATCTCCAACCTGGAAAAATCCCAACACTTTTACAGCACCGTACTAAACCTGCAAAAAATCGATCGAGACTTAAAATTTCCCGGAATCTGGTATCAAATCGGCGACTTCCAGCTCCACCTAATTTTAGGTGCAACAATTATCCCAGATGCCGTAGACCATGCCAAATGGGGACGCAACCGACATCTAGCATTTTCTGTGGCTAACTTAGAGGCAGCCAAACAACAGTTAATCGCTCACAATTGCCCGTTCCAAATGAGCGCGTCAGGTCGATCGGCATTATTTACCCAAGATCCCGACGGCAACATCATCGAACTCAGCGAGTAACAGATGAAAATCATCGCTTATTCTTACACCGAACCGCTACTGGAAGCAGCACCCGCACCGGAAAATTGGGGCCAAGAAGTCGATCGCACCTATCAAGACTTAGGAGGGCGGCAACAACTTCAGCAACTCCTCAAAGACTGCGAAACAGAACCAGTCAAATACTTATTAGTTCAGCGCTTTGAAGAACTAGGCGACACATTGCAGCAAGTGTGTTCGCACCTCGCCCAACTCGAAAACCTCGGCGTCGAAATCATCGTACAAGCAGAAACAGAACCGCGAAACCGCAAAAACTTGCTGCACATCCTCGCAGAAATCCAGCGCAGCCAACACAGCCGGAGTATTCGCAAAGGACACGCGCGCAACCGCATCAAATCCCGGATGCCACCGGGTAAGGCTCCTTACGGCTACCGGCGCGGCAAAGATTGTTATACGATCGATAAAACCACCGCCCCCACAGTCAAAGACTTTTTTGAACACTTTTTAATTTACGGTTCCTTGCGAGGTTCCGTGCGGTATTTAGCCAAGAAATACAACAAAAAAATCTCTGTAAGCACCGGCCGCCGCTGGCTGACAAATCCCGCCTACCGAGGCGATTTGGAATATCAAAACAGCCAAGTAATTTCTAACACCCACGTCCCGATTATTTCCAGAGAAGAAGCCGCCCAAATAGACAGGTTACTGCGCCGCAACCGCTGCCTTTCTCCTCGCAGCGCTAGCGCCCCACGTTCCCTCGCAGGTTTAGCAATTTGTGCAGAATGCAAATCGCCCATGACAGTTGCCAAAGTCACCTCCTACCGCAAAGAAAAAGAATACCTTTATTTGCGACCGATTAACTGTCAACAACAGCCTAAATGTAGCGGTCTTTCCTACGATGAAGTATTGCAATTAACCATCGCCGGTATTTGTCGGGATTTACCCGATGCTGTTGCTGGGTTACAAATGCCGAATATGAATGGAATCAAAGCAGGAATTGTCAGGGCGATCGCATCGAAACAAGAAATCATAGAGCAACTTTGGGCCCTGATTGACAGCGGCATATTAGACACCGAAACGGCAGAGTTGAGAGCATACAAAATTCGCACCGAAATTGCCGAACTGCAAAGCAAATTAGCGCAACTACCCCCAGTAAATTTGCGAGAAACTGCCCAAACAGTTTCCCTTCCCCAATTTTGGCTCGATTTATCAGAATCAGAACGCAGGTTTTACTTTCGAGAATTTATCGATCGCATTGAAATCGTCCGGGAAAATAAAAATTGGCAACTGCAAATTATTTTCATTTTTTAAGGATTAGCTCGACATTCATCCATAGCTCCTAGGTTAGATACCCGACTTCTTAAGCTATTGCGGCATTTAAATTGTCTATCAAAAAACAATCCAACTCTTGTGGGGTGGGCGTCCCGCCCGCCCTGAATATGCAATTTAAATGCCCAACTTCTTAAATAATTCGGGTATTTGGGTACTCTATTAGTTCGGTAGGAGTGGACTGCGTTTGACAATAATCAGTTTCAACCGCTGAATTATCTTTTTTAGCTTTTAACCAATAAGCGATCATCTCTCCTTTTCCTTTAACCGCGATCGCACCTCTTTCCTCAAAGAAATACCGCTCTTTTAACAGTTCGTAAATAGCCGTAGTAACTTGAATATATCCCGGTAATCCTTGACATTCCATCCGAGAAGCAACATTAACAGTATCTCCCCACAAGTCATAGCTAAATTTTTTAGTGCCAATTACGCCAGCAACTACGGGCCCTGTATGAATGCCAATCCTAATTTGAAATGGTTCGCCTCTGTCAGTTTGAAAATCCGCGATCGCTTCCTGCATATCCAAAGCCATATTTGCGATCGCTTCTACATGATCTGCCCTCGGCACAGGCAACCCCCCCGCTACCATATAAGCATCTCCAATTGTTTTAATTTTTTCCAAACCGTGTTTTTCAGTTAGTTGGTCAAACCTTGAAAAAATCTGGTTCAGTACATTTACCAATTCTAGAGGTAACATTCTAGCAGCAATAGACGTAAAATCGACAATATCGGCAAAAAGAACTGTTGCTGAATCAAACCTCTGGGCAGGAGAACCCTCGCCCTTTTTCAAATTTTCAACAATCGCTGCTGGTAAAATATTCAGCAATAAATGATCCGACTTTGTTTGAGCCAGCCGTAAAGCTAGCTCCACCCCCTGCCGCTCTTTAATTTCGTTTTGCAAACGTTCGACAAGTTCTTGAAATTGCTTCGTTTGCTCTTGAAGTAACTGTTGTTGACTTTGAATTGTTAACTGATTTGCCACTCGTGCCAATACTTCTTTACCTTGAAAAGGTTTAGTAATATAGTCAACTGCTCCCACATCAAAGGCTTTCACCTTATCTAAAACATCATCTAAGGCGCTTAAAAAAATCACGGGAATCGAACTGGTTTTTGGTGAAGCTTTCAACTTTGCACATACCTCATATCCATTCATGTCTGGCATCATCACGTCAAGCAGAATTAGAGTCGGCGGAAACTCTTGCACTGTAGCGATCGCCCTTTGCCCGTTCAGCGCTTTACGAACCTGATACCCTTGTTCGGTCAAAATTGTAGATAAAAGCCGCACATTATCGGGCTTATCATCAACTACTAAAATGTTGGGTTGAATTGTAAAATATTGATTGCTGTCCATGCGATCGCTCACGGTAGTTTATTAAGAGAAAAGATATTAACACTTAAGAAGTTTACCTCAAAAAAAAACGCCATAGTATAAATTTCGATTTTCTATCCTAAAAAGAGATGGCAAGGAGACGCTATTTGGGCTTAATGTTAGGTCTTTTTTAAAAAAATAACCTCCCAACTTTAGATTAGTTGAAAACTGGTATTTTTACCTCATCGCAACTGCTGACTGCGCTATATCTATAATATCGTCAAATAGGAAATCCTGCACCAAAGTAGTTAAATATTGTGCGGCTAAAGCAAACTCGCTCGGCATTTCCTCAATCAACTTGACAATTTTATCGTCGCAACATTCATGAGCAGCATGAGATATCTTTTCTACCCACTCAAGAGGCATTTGATCGAGTTGTGACTCGACAGATTGATTGCTAGTCCCTCCGCTAATTTCGCTTTCATTTTCTAGTGGTGCATCAACAGATTCCTCGTAAATGTAACGCACTCCTAAAAGTTCTTCCATTTTCGCAAATAATATCTTTGCATCGAAGGGTTTACGCATGAAATCATCGCAGCCTGCTCCTAAAATAGTTTGTCGTTCCTCTTCAAAAGCGCTAGCAGTAAGAGCAACTATTACAGTTTGTTTTCCGAGAGGATGAGCTTTAATTTGTCTGGTGGCTTCATAGCCATCCATGACAGGCATCTGCATATCCATCCAGATCAGGTGCGGTTGCCAATCCTCCCATACAGCAATAGCTTCTTGACCATCTCTAGCCGATCGCACCATGAAGCCTAGTGGTGACAATAATCTCTCTATGACTAGGCAGTTATCGGCGCGATCGTCAACAACCAAAATCCGGTATTCTGGTTGATTCGGTACTAAACCAATTACTTTGTTCTGCGGTTTAAGGATTTTAATCTCGCTGGGAGGGGCAAGGCGGATTTGAATATCAAATGCAAACTTACTTCCCAACTCAGGTGTACTGCTGACAGTAATATCTCCTCCCATCATTTGTACAAATTTGCGGCTAATTGGTAAACCTAATCCAGTCCCCTGTTGAGACTTTTGACCTGTTTTTGTTTGCTCAAAAGGTTCAAATAACTTATTCATCTCTTCTGGGGCAATGCCAAGGCCAGTATCTTCAATTTCAAACTGAAGGCGTAAAAATTCCGCCTGAAGGTCATTCGCGTCTACACAACTAAAGTTCGCCAAGCTTTCGGACTGATTAAAACCAGTGCACCATCCGGGTTTTTTTGGTATAGCTGTGGTTTCAACCGCTAAGCTTTCGGAATGTTCAGAAGCCGCGTCGGCAAGTTTTGTTTGTGTGTCCCCAAACTCTGCGGTTTCAGCTCTCAAACTTTCTTCTACCTGATTTTTTACTCGCAAAGTAACACTACCCATCTCTGTAAACTTGATCGCATTTCCTACAAGATTAATCAAAATTTGCCGCAGTTTACCTTCATCTCCACTAACAAAGTCCGGTACGCCGTCACCCACTTCCAAATTTAGCTGCAATTTCTTAGATTTAGCTTTTAATCGAAACATTTCTTCTAAGGTTTTTAGCAAGCGCATTAAATTAAAACTGCTTTCATTAAGCTGACTTCTGCCCGCTTCAATTTTGGACATTTCCAAAATGTCATTAATTAGCGCAAGCAAGTGTTCACCCGCGCGATTAATAATTTCTAGGTGCTGTTGGTGTTGATTGTTGAGAGATGAATCGCGCACCATCACCTGACTAAATCCGAGAATGGCATTCAGGGGAGTTCGCAATTCGTGGCTCATAGAAGAAAGGAATTCGCTCTTGGCGCGGTTAGCTGTATCAGCAGCTATAACAGCTTTTTGTAATGCTGTTTCTGCTAATTTGCGATCGGCAATTTCTGTTTGAGCTTGTTCAAAAAGGGTGCATTGCTGGATGGCAATTGCTAGCTGTACGGAAATTTGCTTGAGAGATTCTATCTCAGAAGAAGTCCAATGCCTTTGACTGCGGCAGTGATGAGCAATGAGTAGACCCCATAGTTTTTTACCTTGCAAAATGGGAACCACGAGGTTAGCTTTAATTTCCAACTCGCTCAGTAAATTAACGTGGCACTCTGAAATACCTGCCGTATAAATATTGTCGATCGCGCGCAGGTGTCCCTGCTCGTAAACAGAGACGTAGCGTTCTCGAAAACAAGGGTCATTAATGTCAATTCCCAAAATCGGCATCGTACCGACGGATACCGACTCGACGGCTATAAATCCACTCCAATCTGGATTAAAGCGGTAAATAACTGTTCTATCAGTTGACAAAAAATGGCGAATTTCTTCCACAGCCATTTTCATTACTTCTTCTAGGTTAAGAGAGGAGCGAATCCGCTCTTGAATAGCATTCACGAGCCGCTCTCTTTTAACTTGTTGCTGCAAGGCTATTTCCGCCTGTTTGCGAGCAGTAACATCTACTCCATAACCCACGCACTCCACAGGTAGACCCGCAGCATCTTTGACTAACTTGATCTCATCGTAAATCCAGCGATAACTACCGTCTTTGTGCCGTTCGCGGTATTCGTAGGAAATCGATTCTTTTTCCAATATCTGAGCGAATGAAGTATCAACAATCTCTCGATCTTCTGGATGAACCAGGCTATGCCAATCAAGGGAACCATCAACAAATTCTCTCGCTTCGTAACCAATCATTGAAACAATATTATCGCTGACAAATGTTACGTCATAATTTCCCCCTAATTTGCAGCTAAAAATCACCGCTGGGGTAGTCGCCAGCAAATATTGCAAACGTTCGGTGACAGAACGCAAGTTTAACTCAGCTTGCTTGCGATCGCGAGCTTCCATTGCTAAAGCTGCGATCTGCGCCACATAGCTAGCGAAGCTTTGTTCGTCGAGCGTCCAATTCCTGGTCGTTCCCAGATGTTCTAAACAAATTACACCCGCAATTTGCCCTTTATGGGTAATAGGAACATCTAGCATCGACGAGATGTTTAAAGGCTTCAAATAAGATTCGCTAAATTCTAGGGTGCGCGGATCGGTTTTGGCATCAACCGCTGCGAGTACCTGTTCTGTATTCAAAGCTTGGAAATAGCTAGGATAGTCAGCAACTTTCAGTTCTGCACCGGCGCTGTGTTGATTGGGTGTTAGTTCGTAAAGATCGGCACAGCACATTGCGGATTTATCTTCCTGATAAAACCAAATACTTGCCCGATCCACATTCAGGGTACGAGTTGCCATTTGCGTAATCTCTCTCAACGCCTCGCCGATATTTCCCTCGTAGATACTAGAATTTTTAGCTAATTCTAGCAAGCCAGTTTGTTGTTCTGTCAACCTAGTTTCTCGTTCGCGTAAAGCCGATTCAGCTGCTATTCTCTCTCTAATTTCTGCTTCTAAATAACCATTAATTTCTGTCAACTCTGCGGTGCGCTCTTGGACTTTAATTTCTAAATCATCATAAGCGTGGCGCAACGCTAATTCTACCTCTTCACGTACCGCAATTTCAGCCTGCAATTGGCGATTTATGGTCTCTAATTCTTGGGGGGTTTTTAAAGACAAAAACTGGGGCAATAGTGTTACCATCGAGGCTGCTGTGAAGCAGGAAACCAGTGCAGTAATTCCTTTTTCAATCCCCGACAGCCAATAAGCGGAATGCCACAATGTCCAAATTTCTAGCAAGTGACCCGTGCCGCACAGAATAATAAATGCACCAAATAAAGCAAATATTCCTAAAAAAGGAACATCGCGCCGCTTGAAGATAAAATAAATTAGCATCGCCGGAATTGAATAGTAGGCGATCGCGATTAAGAAGTCCCCAGTTACGTGCAGCCACACTAAAGGCGTTTGCCAAAGATAGCAATGACCGTGAGGCATATACTGAGTTGGGGAAAAGATATTTTTGAGTGCTTCCCACATAATACTTGTTATTGCCAGATAATATGGATTTGATGATGCCTAAGTTAGGCAAAAAATAAAAAAAAACGAAAATGGTAGCTGGATTCAGCATTATTTATTAACGCCTCAACCCAGCTTGTTCATAACAGCTTGCTTTTGCACTAGGTGGCGATCGCCAAATTGCGATCGCAAAGGAATTTCAATGATAAACTCAGTACCTCTCCCCACCTCGGAAGTGCAGCGCAAATAACCTTCATGGGCTTGAATAATCTGATAAGAAATTGCCAAACCCAGCCCGGTACCAGCACCGATAGGTTTCGTCGTATAAAATGGATCGTAAATTTTAGCGATCGCATCATAATCTATGCCAGTGCCATTATCAGCAATGTGAATCTGCACCCACTTGCCATCAACTAAAAGCGTGCGGATGCGAATTTTTAGAAGTGGGCAATAGGTGTTTTGTAAGTTGTCAGAGAAATTATTTTCCCAATAGCCGTTGGCCAAATCTCCCTGCTGTGCCATCTGTTCTAAAGCGTCAATAGCATTAGAACAAATATTCATAAATACTTGGTTAAGCTGCCCAGCGTAGCATTCCAATTTTGGCAAATCTCCATACTCTTTAATCACTTGGATAGGCGGACGGTTTGGTTGTTCTTTCAAGCGGTGCTGCAAAATCATTAAAGTGCTATCGAGACCTTCATGGATATTTACCTTTTTCATGTCGGCTTCGTCTAACCGGGAGAAAGTCCGTAAAGACTTAACAATCTCCCTAATTCGCTCTGCTCCAATTTTGATCGAACCAAAAAGTTTTTGCAGGTCTTTTAAAATAAAATCGAGTTCGATAGTGTGAATCTTGTCTGCAATTTCCGGCGCAGGATTGGGGTAATAAACTTGATAAGCCTTAATTAATTCCAAAATATCTTTAATGTATTCCTCAGCCGGAATCAGATTGCCATAAATGAAGTTAACAGGGTTATTTATTTCGTGAGCAACCCCAGCTACCATTTGCCCCAAAGACGACATTTTTTCAGTTTGCACGAGTTGAGCTTGAGCGCCTTTAAGTTGTTGCAGAGCGTTCTCTAAATGCTGAGTTTGCTCTCGCAGTTTAGCTTCCGAGTGGCGCAATGAATTTTCAGCCAAAGAGCGATCGCGATTTTCCTGTTGCAAACGTTCATTAGCCACTTCTAACGCGATCGTCCTCTCAATAACCCGTTTTTCCAATTCTAGCATTAATTGCGAGAGTGCTTCCTGAGCTTGTTTGCGATCGCCAATCTCATTTTGTAAAGCCCTATTTGCCACCGCCAATTGAGCGGGACTGGGAATAGCCAAGATTTTTGGGATTAGTTCTACCAGCACTGCTGCTGTACATAGCGAAATCAGCGCAGTAATCCCTTTAAGAAAACCAGAGAACCAATAATTAGGATGCCACAGCGTCCATATTTCCATAATATGGGTAATCCCGCAGCAGATAATAAAAGAACCAAACAGCATGAAAACCCAGTCAAAAGGCAGGTCTTGCCGCTTTTTTACAATATAAATCAGCGTGATCGGTATCAAAAAATAAGCGACTGCTATCAAACCATCGGACAAAACGTGTAGCCCCACTAATCCAGGCTTCCACAAGTAGCAATGGCCGTGAGGAATAAAATAATTAGGAAAAATTTTATGAACCATTTGCATTAAATCAACTAGGTTATTTGCTAAATTTTTAAGACCGTATTACAGGCAAATCAAAAAACCTGCTAGCACAAAAAGAAGAATTATGCTTTTGGACTTAACGCTTGTGATGAGTAAATGCAGCGATCAGAAACTACTGTTAATTAAATTAACATCAATCGACTAAGCTTTAGCAAAGTCAACTGTCACATTTTTAATTCTGCCTTCACTACCAACTGTGACACCGGGATGACATTTTGGGCAACGATAAAGAAAAACTGAGCGCAGATTCCTTTCCAGTAGGAGCGCCAGCGCCCATTGAAATTGGGTTATAGCACTCAGTAACCAGTCAGGCAACGGGATAATCACCAGATTTAACGGATGTCACGGATTTAACATAATCAAGAGAACCATTCTCAAAAACCTCTAGAGGTCGGTTTACTCTTGTACCCTTGAAGAGTGCAGACAGGTTAAATACACCCGTCCCCACCCCGCGAGGGAATTCTTTATTGATAGTGATACTCTTCGGGGGAGAATTAACCGATGTGACCAATTACCCCCAGAGAAATGTCGCGACAGGATAGTGTCGCAATCCAATAGGCGATCGCTTTCAGCTTTACAGTCAATCATAAGTGATAATATCAACGATACACTTATATAGTTATTGCCAGTTATGACGATAGATGAGGTACTACAGCTAACTCGTGTCCGATTACAAAAAGATTTATATCCAGTACAAGAAATCATACTCCGCCAAGTTTGGGAAGGAAAGACTTATACAAGTATTGCATCTGGCTCTCATTACGGAGAGCATTACCTGAGAAACATCGCCTCGTCTTTGTGGCAATCTCTCTCTCAAATCTTGCAGACATCTATTAGCAAATCAAATTTTCGCTCTTGTGTAGAATCACGTTCCCTCACCGCAGAAGAACGAGAATTAATTGAAGCATTCACCCGCAGCCAATGCCTAGCAACACCTTTAGAATTTCCCGGCTCTCCCGTGCCCCTGGGTTCGCCATTTTATATCCCTCACCCGCTAATTGAAGAACTCGCCTATCGAGAGATTACCAAACCAGGAAGTGTGCTGCGGATTAAAGCTCCCAGGAAGATGGGAAAAAGTTCCCTTCTGCTACGCATTTTAGATCGCGCGACTTCTCTTGACTATCGAACTGTAAGTTTAGATTTTCAGCAAGCCGAGGAATCTGTTTTAGACAACCTCGATAAATTTTTACGCTGGTTTTGTGCCAACATCAGCCGTCACCTAGAATTACCACCTCTATTAGATGATTATTGGGATGAAGACATGGGTAGCAAAGTAAGCTGCACCATCTATTTGCAACAATATATATTAGCAGAAATAAGTACCCCTCTTGTGTTAGCTTTAAATGAAGTAAATATAATTTTTGAATATCCCAAAATTGCCAGAGAATTTTTGCCGCTGCTGCGAAGCTGGCATGAAGAAGCAAAGCGGATTGAAACTTTGGGAAAACTGCGGTTAATCGTTCTTCACTCCACAGAAATTTATATTCCTTTAAAGCTCACTGAATCGCCTTTTAATGTCGGTTTACCGCTGCAATTGCCCTATTTTACAGAAGAGCAGATACTTGCTTTAGCGCAGCGTCACGGACTGGATTGGACAGAGGGTTCCGATGCCGAGCGACTGATGGCAATGGTGGGGGGACATCCTTATCTGGTACGGCTAGCTCTTTACCACCTCTGTCAAAACAGCGTAAGGCTAGATCAGCTACTACAAGAAGCTCCGACAATAGCGGGAATTTATAAAGATTACCTGCGGAGTTTTTGGGCAACATTGCAAGAGTATCCCGAACTGGCGGTTGCACTTAAACAAGTGGTAAAATCTGAGTGTGGAGTGGAATTAGATCCGATAGTGGCTTCTAAATTATTTAGTATGGGGCTGATTCATATCGATAACAACCGCTGTACGCTAAGCTGCGAGTTGTACCGCCTCTATTTTGGTTCGCACAACTTTATTTAGAGCCGGCTTTACAGTTTATTTGCGTAATCCACTATCCGCCTTGAAAACTCCACTTTTCCTGGCGATTGGAAATCGCTGCTATACAAACAAAGTCCGCTTACGCGCACTAAAAAAAAGGGATAAATTAACCCGAATTTAGCCTAATTTATCATAACTTTAGCAATCCTTGCAGGAGTCGTAAATTTTTGACCCCACCCCAACCCTCCCCTTATCAAGGGGAGGGAGTAAGAAATTTACAAATGATTTAGGATGGCTATTATATTATAATGAAGCTCCAGCACCACATCCTTACCTCTAAATAAATTCCCTACATACTCAGCTTTAAACCCACCCATAAACCCCATGACCCAGGTAACATACCAAATTGGTGGAAGTCTCGCCAGTGATGCGCCTACATACGTAGTTCGGCAAGCAGATTCCGAACTTTATGAAGCCTTAAAAGCTGGCGAATTTTGTTACGTTCTTAACTCCCGGCAAATGGGCAAATCTTCTCTTTTAGTCCGTACCCTGCACCGACTGCAAGCAGAAGGTTTTCAGTGCAGCACGATCGACATGACTCGCATCGGTAGCGAAAATATCACTCCTTTACAGTGGTATAAAGGCATGATTGGGGAACTGTGGCGCGGCTTCAATCTTTTAGGGCAAGTTAACCTAAAAACCTGGTGGCGTGATGAAGAAGATGTATCATTTCTGCAAAGATTGAGTCATTTTATTGAAGATATTTTGTTAGCCAAGTTTCCTGAAGAAAAAAATTTTATATTTATTGATGAAATTGACAGTGTTCTCAGTCTAGAGTTTCCTGTCGATGATTTTTTTGCCCTAATTCGCTTTTGCTATAATCAACGCTCAATTAATCCAGCATATAATCGTATTACTTTTGCAATATTTGGAGTAGCAACCCCTAGCGATTTAATTGTTGATAAAAAACGAACGCCTTTTAATATTGGTCGCGCCATAAATTTACGAGGTTTTGAACTCGAAGAAGCCCAGCCATTAGCGGCGGGATTGGCAAGTGTAGTCAATAATTCTCAAGCTATTCTCACACAGATATTGGCTTGGACTTCTGGGCAGCCATTTCTTACGCAAAAACTGTGCTATTTAGCCTACATAGCAACTCAAACTACACCGCAAAAAGTAGTAACAATTCCCGCCGGAACAGAAGAGTTTTGGGTAGCTCGTTTAGTGCGAGAAAATATCATCAATAAATGGGAATCTCAGGATGAGCCGGAACATTTAAAAACCATAAAGGAGCGGATTATTCGCAACGAACAACGCGCGGGCCGATTACTCGGCATCTACCAGCAAATTTTACAATCTAACCCCCCCTTAACCAGCGGTTCTCTTTCATTGTGGGACTTTGAAGAGGATGATAGGGGCATTACCCCCGTGCCTGACCCAAATCTTTATAGGGCAACTACAGGGGAATTGCCCCTACTAGGAAATGAAAGATTTTTACCTTTGAGCAAAAGAGCGGGAAGGGTATCAACTGATGACTCACCAGAACAAATTGAACTATTATTATCGGGATTAGTTGTCAAAACTAATGGTTATTTACAGGTGAGAAACAGGGTTTATGCTGAAGTTTTTAATCTGGAATGGGTAGAGAAGCAATTAGGGCAACTGCGCCCCTACTCGCAAACCTTCGATGCTTGGGTTGCTTCACAACAAACAGATTTTTCCCGACTTTTGCGGGGACAAGCTTTAAAAGATGGTCAAATCTGGGCGCAGGAAAAAAGCTTGAGTAACCTAGACTATCAGTTCTTAGCTGCTAGTGCCGAACTAGATAGGCGAGAAGTTCAACAAGCTTTAGAAGCAGAACGCACCAAAGAAGTGGAAGCGCGACTGGCCGAGGAACAAATGCGATTAATTCAAGAAAAAAAAGCAGTTAAACGACAGAGGGCCTTACTATTTTCTGTGAGTATGGCACTGCTGCTTGCCTGTGCTTTAGGAGTAACAAGTTATTTTCAGTATCGCCGAGCAGTTATTAGTGAGCGCGAAGCTCGGATGAGTGAAATTGAAGCGCTGGTTTCTTCCTCGGAGGGGCTGTTTGCCTCTAATCGCCGATTGGATGCACTAATAGCAGCAATTAAAGCTAAGCGGCGACTACAAAACTTAGGCAAGACAGATAAAAATATTGAAGAGCGAGTGATCAATGTATTGCGTCAAGCGGTTTATGAAGGGGATGAATACAACCGTTTATCGGGACATAAAGCGGCTGCTATTGGAATTGATATTAGTCGGGACAGTAAGTTTATTGCCTCAACAAGTGTGGATAAAACTATTAAACTGTGGCGGCGGGACGGAACGGAAATAGCAACACTCAAAGGTCATCAGGCGATCGTTCGGTCTGTCAAATTTAGCCCGGACGGTCAGTTTATTGCTTCTGGAAGTGATGATGGAACTGTAAAACTTTGGAAACTGGATAGGGCAGGCACGGGGGCACTGCCCCTACGAACTTTTCAGGGTCATACTGCTGGTATCTGGACAGTGGCGTTTAGTCCCGACGGTCAAACAATTGCTTCTGCCAGCATGGACAAAACGGTGAAACTCTGGAACAAAGACGGGGCCGGCACGGGGGCACTGCCCCTACGAACTCTCCAGGGTCATACTGCTGGGGTACCCTCAGTGGCTTTCAGTCCAGACGGTCAGACTATTGTTACGGCAAGTGGAGACAAAACGGTGAAACTCTGGAACAAAGACGGGGCCGGCACGGGGGCACTGCCCCTACGAACTTTCCGGGGTCATACTTCTGTGTTATCTGCAGCGGCGTTTAGTCCAGACGGTCAGATTGTGGCTTCAGGAAGTGGAGACAAAACGGTGAAACTCTGGACAGTTAATGGGCCAGGCACGGGGGCGCTGCCCCTACGAACGCTTGAAGGTCATTCTGCTGTAGTATCGGGAGTTGTTTTCAGTCCCGATGGTCAGACTCTTGCTTCTGCAAGTCGGGATCAAACTGTAAAACTCTGGAATCTTGACGGAACAGAACGGACGACATTGAGAGGTCACACTGCTGCGATTTGGGGGATAGCTTGGAGCCCGGATGGCAGTTTTATTGCTTCGGCGGGTGCAGAAAATACGGTGAGGCTGTGGCAGAGTCAAAACCCATTGCGAACGATGATTACTGCACATAAAGCGGGGATTTGGGCGATCGCACTGAGTTCGGATAGTTCTACAATTGCTACAGGCAGCGAGGATGGCACGACTAAGCTTTGGAGTCGGCAAGGCAAATTGTTGAGGACTTTCACTGTAGAAAACGCTGCGATTTATGCTGTTGCCATGAGTGGCGATGGCAAGTTAATTGCTTCTGGCCGAAATGATAATAAGGTGAATATCTGGACTCGAAACGGAAAAGCGATCGCAACTTTGGTAGGTCATAACGCTACAGTTATGGGGTTGGCTTTCAGTCCTGACGGTCAAATTCTTGCTTCTGGAAGTCAAGATAATACTATCAAGCTTTGGCGGCCAGATGGTACTTTATTGCATACTATGACAGGACATCATGCTCCTATTTGGCAGGTGGTATTTAGCCCTGACGGTCAGCTAATTGCTTCGGCAGGAGGGGATGGTACTGTTAAGTTGTGGAAGCTTGATGGTACTTTAGTGAGAACTTTTCAAGGTCATACTGCTGCTGTGTGGAGGGTGGCATTTAGCCCTGACGGTAAATTTCTGGCTTCTGGCAGCGGGGACAATACGATTAAGCTTTGGACTGTGGATGGTAAGTTACTGAGAACTCTGGAAGGTCATCTTGCCGCGGTATGGGGGGTGGCGTTTAGCCCGGATGGTAATATTATTGCTTCTGGTAGTGTAGACAATACGCTGAAGTTTTGGAAGCTTGACGGTACCCAATTAACGACCATCAGAGGTAACTCTGCGGCGATTCGGGGGGTAGCGTATAGTGGGGATGGGTCATTTGTGGCTTCTGTGAGTGAGGATAATACGCTGATTTTGTGGGATGTGGATCGAGTTTTGAAAGTGGATTTGTTGGCTGATGGTTGCGATCGCGTGCGCGATTATTTGCGGACAAATGCTGAGGTGAAGGAGGAAGATAGACATTTGTGCGATCGTATTGGAAGGGAATAGTATCAAGTCCGCTTTATTATAGCAATCCTTGCAGGAGTCGTAATTTTTTTACCCCACCCCAACCCTCCCCTGACCAAGGGGAGGGAGTAAGAAATTCACAAATGATGCGAGGATTGCTATAATAATTACAGAGTAATGAAATCGTTAGCAGTGAGAATACCGGGGGTAATATTGTTAAGCTTCGCCAACAATTGATTGGTATCCGTCACAGTAATCAAAGTCTGATTGTTGCTGGAACTAATACTGAGTTGATTAAAACTCAAATCAGAATTCAACCCAATTAAATCCTCTCCCCTGCGGAAATCATTAATGATGTCGCTACCCACACTTTGATTGAGGAAAAACACATCATTTCCCGAACCTCCCGTCAATGTATCGTCCCCAACATCCCCGGAAAGGAAATCGTCCCCAGCACCACCGCTGAGAATATCATTACCTTTGCCGCCGTACAGGGTATCGTTACCGATGTCGCCACAGAGCACATCGTTGTCATTGCCACCGAAGAGTAAGTCGTTGCCCTCACCGCCATCGAGACTGTCGTTTTCTTTGCCTCCGTACAGGGTATCGTTACCGATGTCGCCAAAAATCAGGTCTGCACCTTCATTGCCAAAGGCAATATCGGTGCCATTTCCAGCATTAATTGTGTCATTTCCTAAGTTGCCTAAAATGTAGTCGTCCCCATCTTCACCCAGCAAGATATCGTCATCTTTACCGCCGAAAATGCTGTCGTTGCCAAGGCCGCCGGCAACAGTATCATTGCCGATATCTCCCCTCAAAAAGTCGTCGCCCTCACCACCAACCACAGTGTCAGGATCTTTGCCAGCGTAGATGGTATCGTTGCCAGCGTCGCCAGAGATGAAATCGCTGCCTTCATTACCGAAGATTGAGTCGTTATCTGCAGCGCCGTCAATGTTGTCATTGCCGGCCATGCCGTAGAGAGTATCGTTGCCGGCTTGTCCGTTAATTGAGTCGTTGATGCCGCCACCCATGATGAAATCGGTAGTGTCGCCGCCGTTGATAGTTTGTTGGACGGGGTTGGGGGTGATGGTGGCCGGATCTAGTTGGGGGGCGTTGAGGCTATCGAGTAGGCAATCATCTAAGGCCGGAGTGGGCGTGGGCGTGGGTGTGGGTTCGGGTGTGGGCGTGGGTGTGGGTTCGGGTGTGGGCGTGGGAGTTGGTTCGGGTGTGGGCGTGGGAGTTGGTTCGGGTGTGGGCGTGGGAGTTGGTTCGGGTGTGGGAGTCGGAGTCGGAGTGGGCGTCGGAGTTGGAGTCGGTGTCGGAGTTGGAGTCGGCGTGACTGTAGGGTTAAGTTCATAAGCGCCAATATCAACGATCGCACTTCCGTTATTATCACCATCTTGAGGGCGACTGACACCGCGCTGATCAGCCGCCGGCGCGCCCGCACCAGTACCAGTATCAATTGCCGGACTTCCTGTTAGCAGCGGCAGCACGAAAGCCCCGTTAATATTTTCCAAAGGGCCGAGTAAGGGGTCTGCGATCGTCACATTTGCCGTAACATTACTATCATTAGGATCTCCGGTCGTCAGTTTAGCGGGAAATTGAATATTGTTTCCCCCATCGATGAGCTCCCGTCCCGTGTGCTGCCTAGTTTTAAAAGAGTTACTTGCCGTATTCCTATCAAAAATCGAATTCTTGACAGTAATTGGCGATTTCACAGGATCGTTAAAAGTAGCAATACCTCCCGAAAATTCAGCGGTATTCTTAGCAAAAGTCGAATTGACGATGTTAGTCGAAAAGGAATCTCTGTTAGCGACAAGCATTCCTCCGCCCTGCTTAGCAGCGCTGTTGCCGGAAAATGTACTGTTGACAATGCTGATATTTCCATTCCCTCCTGACCACAAACCGCCCCCATTATCTTCAGCTTGGTTATTAGCAAAAGTGGAGTTTGTTACCGTAAGATCCACATTTCCGTGACGAATTGCGCCTCCCGAACCTCCAACTCCTGCTAGATCCTTAACAGCTTTATTGTTAATAAAAGTGCTATTTTCCAAAACTATCTTATCTTGAAGATAGCCAAATAAAAACCCTGCTCCTCCTTCTCTCGCTCCGATATTGCCATCAAAAATGCTGTTGCGGATGGCAATATTTCCGGCCACCGGGCCGGGGGTTGCATTCGGGCCGGAAGCATTAGCGCCATCGACGTAAACTGCCCCGCCAACGCCTTTATCTGTCACGTTGCCGATGAATTTAGAGTTTTCGATCGTCATGCTGCCCAACAGGTTATTAACAGCTCCGCCGTAGCTGCCTTTGTTGTTGGTAAATTCGCTATCTCTGATAGTCAGAACACCGCCGCTTTTAGTGGCGATCGCGCCGCCACCGCGTTCGGTATTGTCCGCTCGCGAACCGTCATTGCCGCTAAACTTGCTGTTAATTACAGTCGTCGTGCTGCGGAAACCCGTGTAAATGCCGCCACCAAAACCGGCAACATTATTATTGACTTGGCAATTTTCTAAAGTTAAAGTGCTGCTACTTCCTGTTTGAATGCCACCACCGGCGCTAGTTGCCTCACTATTGGGATCGGTTCCAGAAACTTTGCCGTTGGCAACAATCAGGTTTTTTAGAGTAACATTTGTTGCACCTTCTGTGCGGATTACCCGCGAAGCATTGTTGCCACTGATGGTTAAATTTGCTGCACCAACTGCATCAATTGTCAAGTTTTTGTTGATGACAAGTTGACCGTTCGAGAGAGTAATTGTTTGGCCCGCAAGAGTCGAGGCAAATTGAATGGTATCGCCGGCTGCTGCGGAGGCGATCGCATCTCTCAATGAACCCGGCCCGCTATCATTATTGTTGGTAACGGTAATAGTCGCTAAAGTCCCTTGATAATCCGCCATTGCCTCTGGAGTCAAGGCTAGCGGTGCTTCAATATCACCCTTGGCAAACTCCAAATTCCAGTTACCGCCGCGGCCAGTGCGATCGCTAGATGCCGCAATATCAGCCCCGGTTAACTCGCCCAGGCGATCGACAAAATTGCTTCCCGAACCCGCAGCAAGATCACAACCGTAAAGCACAATATCTGCTTTGTCGCTTAGCGCATTTCGCCACCCTTGCAACTGGCTTTCATATTGCGGCAAATTATCCGAATTCAGCGTGGCAGAACCTAGCTGCAAGCTGCCAGAATTGCCGTGAGAAAAAATGTGAACTTGCTCTACAGTTTCCCCCGCAGCAGAAATTGTTTGCAGTTTCGCAGTAATTTGCTCTACTCCGTTACCATTTTTATCTAAAATGATGATCTCTGCACCGGGAAGCACGCCACCCGCAAGAGTTTGATAGTCATCTAAGTCGGAATCAATGAAGACAATAGATTTAGAACCAACATTGCGGAGAACAGATTGTGAATCCATGTTGGTGGCAAAAGTTGAACTCATTTCGCATACCCATGAGAATGTTTACTATTTGCTGGTAGATTCACCTTGAAAGCAGAAGGCTAGAGATGCAGAAGGCAGTAGGCAGGATTAAAACCTCGGTGATCCATCGGGGAAATTCAAATTTAAGAAAAAACTTGAATTTTATGCCTAAGTGAAATCCGAGACTTGTCTCCCTAATCAGCTTAAGCTGTGTAGAAATTGCGATTTCTTTAGCAATTAATTGCAGAAGATGTAATGTAAATAGTCTGCCACGGGGAACCTCTCTCTGTAGATTTACCCTGCACATCTTTAGCCCGACAAGTAGTACCTCAAACCATTGATAAGCATGGGATACGTAAAACTACAAAAAGATTTTATACTTGCCAAATTTCCGACAATTTCTCTAGCTATTACCTGATACGTTCACCTTAGCGAAAACCAGGAAAATTGCCTAACAATTTGATTGTTTTAACTTTTTTACCTGCAGGAAAAAAGTTCCCAAAAATCGGAAATTTTGTTGTTGAGAAAGCTTGCTTTATTCGGGCGCTACTTATGGCTAGCCAGCTCAGGAGTGCAATAGACGGATGTGCCTCATTCTAGGTGTGGGCGATCGGCAATAAACAAGATTTATTACCGATCGCTGTTGAAAAGAATCAGATCGATCGCTCCTCTTCGTTGGCGTAGGCCCCGTAGGGACGGGCGACGCTAACGTCATCCCCAACTTTCAGGAGTTTGAGAGCTTTAGAGCTTTCTTCAGCACTTCTAAGCGGGCTGGCTGCTTATGGCGCACCCTACCCCCGGCAGTTAGATTGTTACCTGAGTGAAATCGCTAGCAGTGAGAATACCGGGGGTAATATTGTTAAGCTTCGCCAACAATTGATTGGTATCCGTCACAGTAATCAAAGTCTGATTGTTGCTGGAAGTAATACTGAGTTGATTAAAACTCAAACCAGAATTCAACCCAATTAAATCCTCTCCCTTGCGGAAATCATTAATGATGTCGCTACCCACACTTTGATTGAGGAAAAACACATCATTTCCCGAACCTCCCGTCAATGTATCGTCCCCAACATCCCCGGAAAGGAAATCGTCCCCAGCACCACCGCTGAGAATATCATTACCTTTGCCGCCGTACAGGGTATCGTTACCGATGTCGCCACAGAGCACATCGTTGTCATTGCCACCGAAGAGTAAGTCGTTGCCCTCACCGCCATCGAGACTGTCGTTTTCTTTGCCTCCGTACAGGGTATCGTTACCGATGTCGCCAAAAATCAGGTCTGCACCTTCATTGCCAAAGGCAATATCGTTGCCATTTCCAGCATTAATTGTGTCATTTCCTAAGTTGCCTAAAATGTAGTCGTCCCCATCTTCACCCAGCAAGATATCGTCATCTTTACCGCCGAAAATGCTGTCGTTGCCAAGGCCGCCGGCAACAGTATCATTGCCGATATCTCCCCTCAAAAAGTCGTCGCCCTCACCACCAACCACAGTGTCAGGATCTTTGCCAGCGTAGATGGTATCGTTGCCAGCGCCGCCAGAGATGAAATCGCTGCCTCCATTGCCGAAGATTGAGTCGTTATCTGCGCCGCCGTCAATGTTGTCATTGCCGCCCATGCCGTAGAGTGTATCGTTGCCGGTAAGTCCGTTAATTGAGTCGTTGATGACACCGCCCATCATGAAATCGATACCTTCGCCGCCGTTGATAGTTTGTTGGACGGGGTTGGGGGTGATGGTGGCAGGATCTAGTTGGGGGGGGTTGAGGTCATCGAGCGGGGAACCATCCGAAGCCGGAGTTGGAGTTGGCGCCGGAGTCGGAGTCGGCGGCGGAGTCGGTGTGGGAGTAGGAGTTGGCGCGGGCGTCGGAGTCGGCGCCGGAGTCGGTGTGGGAGTAGGAGTGGGTTCGGGTGTGGGAGTTGGCGCCGGAGTCGGTGTGGGAGTAGGAGTGGGTTCGGGTGTGGGTGTCGGAGTCTCAGTTGGAATCGGCGCGGGCGTCGGAGTTGGCGCCGGAGTCGGTGTGGGAGTAGGAGTTGGCGCGGGCGTCGGAGTTGGCGCCGGAGTCGGTGTGGGAGTAGGAGTCGGCGCGGGCGTCGGAGTTGGCACCGGGACGACACTACCTCCCAATTCAAAAGAGCCGCTGTCTACGATCGCACCTGGAATGCTGTCGCCATCTTGAGGGCGAGCCACGCCGCGCTGATCCGTAGCGGGTGCGCCGGTGGCAATCCCTTTATCAATTGCCGGACTTCCTGTCAGCAGGGGCCTGACTAAAGCGCCGTTGATGTTTTGCAAAGGGCCGAGTAAGGGGTCTGCGATCGTCACACTTGTCGTTACCTTGGTATCGGTGCTAATCACCGGCCACTGAAAATTCCCTCCTTGATCGCTATATTGGGCGGTGACGTGTTGCTGAATGCCCCAAGGGTTTCCTCCGTTAGCCGCTGTATTGTTGGAAAGAATCGTGTTTTTGAGGGTGACATTATTGGCAGCGGCGAAGATACCTCCACCAACCCAGCCGGCAGAATTATCGGCGATCGTCGTGTTGAGAATGGTTGTGGGTGCACCAAGAGTCATTGCACCGCCGAGTTTGTTGAAATTACCAGCAGCAAACGCCGTGGAGTTGCCAGAAAACGTACTGTTAGTAATCGTAGTAGGGGCATTTCGCATCCACAGGCCGCCACCTTGATTATTGGCTTTGTTGCCAGCAAAGGTGGTGTTGGCAATGGTCAATCCCTTGTTGGTGCTGTCGCTCAAAATCGTTACCGCACCACCATTTCCAGGATTTCCACCATTGGGGCTGCCTGTGAGCGCCATAACTTCGTTATTTTGGAAGGTGGTGTTTTCCAAAATTACATTGTCCTGGCTACCGGTGAACAGATAAGCTGCTCCGCCTTCGCCTCGCCCTTTGTTGTCTTGAAATACACTTTTGGTGATCTTGATTGTGCCGGAAGCTTCGCTCGGATTGCTGGCTCTGTCTGTGTAAATAGCGCCACCGTTACCCCTTAAACCAGGATTAACTTTGCCTGTGGCGTAAGAGGCGGAGGTGGTGTCGTTGCCGATGAATCGCGAGTTGTCAATGGTTAACTTACCTTGAAGGCTGTTAATCGCCCCGCCGTTAATTCCTTTGTTGTTGGTGAAGTCGCTGTTGGTGACTGTAAAAGTTTTGGAACTCAAAAAGCCGATCGCACCTGCACCGCGTTCATCGTTAGCGGAGGTGGCTACGTTGCCAGTGAATTTACTGTTGGTAACAGTCAGGGTATTGTTGAAATTACCAAAAATTGCGCCACCGCCTTTATCGGCGACGTTGTTGTTGAACTGAACGTTTTCTACTGTGAGGTTTACTTCGTCGGTTGTGCCGATCGCGCCACCTCGATCGGTAGTTTTGCCGTTAGTAATAATGAGGTTTTTGACCACAAAATTGGTAGCAGTCGCAACGTTGGCGTTGACAAAAAAGGCGCGGGATGCGTTGTTGCCACTGATGGTTAAACCGGGTGCGGCGGCGCCGTCAATCGTGATGTTTTTGCCAACGGGAATATCGAGTTGACCGCTGGTGAGGGTAATGGTTTGGCTGGCTAAACCTGGAGCGAAGTTAATGATATCGCCGGCAACAGCGCTGGCGATCGCAGCCCTTAATGAACCCGGCCCGCTATCGCTATTGTTGGCTACTACGATCGTAGCTAAATCACCTTGGTAACTTGCCATAGCCTCTGGCTGCAAGGCTAAGGGAGATTCAATTTGACCCTTAGCAAATTCTAAATTCCAGTCGCCGCTACGGCCGGTTATGTTGGTGGATGCCGCAACGTCAGCCCCGGTTAATTGACTGAATCGATCGAGGAAATTAGCACCTGTACCGCCTGCTACATCGCAGCCGTACACCATGAAGTCTGCTTGTGGGGCTAGTGAAGTTTGCCACTTTTCCAACTGGCTTTTGTATTGCTCTATGTTATCTGAACCCAGAGAGGTATTGCCTAATTGTAAGCTGCCTGAACTGCCGTGAGAAATAATGTGAACCGAGTCTATCGCCCCATTAGTAGAGGCGTATTTTTCCATCTCGGACGTGATTTGTGCGATGCCGTTTTTGGTGCTATCGAGTATTACTACCTGCTGTCCCGGCAGCACTCCCGCTGCAATTGACTCGTAATCTTTAACGCCGGAGTCAATGAAGACTAAGCAGCGAGGTGGCATTTTTTCAAAAGCAGATTGTGAGTTAAGTTGAGCGAATGTAGAACTCATATTGGAGACTCCATTAAGGGCATTATTAGTAGATACACCCCGGAGTTATCTCATCAGGCTTATTCCATTATATCTTAACACCCAATTGGGAAATGGGGTCATTTTAAAAACTTTTTTAGTGATTTATTTTGCTCGGCATTTGCCTTTCGCCTCTTGAGTCAAATGGAAATTTGAGCCTCTATCTATGGGAATAGATTGCAATATTAATCGGGAATCTTGAAATAAACTAGGTTCTATTATCCAATTTTTTTTGACCTTATTTTGCTAATAGTAGGCTGAGTTGAGGGATGCGGAAATAGTGGAGGTAATTCACCCCCGAATAACTCCTCTTATATTTAGTAGTTTTTATTTGAGTGTGAGATTTTACGTAGAGGCACAATGCACTAGAGTTTCCCTAGCTGTATTTCATCCAAGGGAAAACTGAATTATGTAGATATTGAAGAATTCTATATGGTTTGAAGTTGCTAGGTTTGCGGTACACCCAAATACTGATTACCAGGATGTTTGGTCGCATTTACTAACAGTCAAAACGGTATGATATTAAGTGGAACCCATCGCGGGAAATCAATTGACTTATGGGGGGCTACCGACACTGTGAGGACTACCCACCTCACTACAAACGTGATTCAAATTATTCAGCGGGAGTTGATATGATTGCTGATTTAGTCAGATCGAAATCGTTGATTGCGATCGCGCCTGCCTCCCTAATTACAATTGTATTCGGGTTCAGTCGCCCTCGGTACGTTCCATACTCTGCATTAAATCACTCTCCTTAATTAGCAAACAGTCGATCGCGCCCACCGCCGTTGCTGAGTGTATCACTATCTCGATCGGCATAACACCCACCAAGTCCGCTGTTTTGAGTCAGGGAACTGTGCGATTTTGGCAATTGACTTTTGTATGGTTCCAGGTAATCTGAACTGAGGATAACAAAGCCTAATTGCAGTTGGTTTGAGTGGCCGTCAGAAGTCGAGCCAACTTTGTCAATCTCTCTAAGGATAGAGGTCGATTTTTGAAGTGCCGAGGTAATTTTCTCGATGCAGTCAGATGCCCCAGTCAAAATTCTGGAAACAAAATATCCACCTTGACTGATGCTGGAGTCCTTGAATACAAAGCTTTTGGATGGGGAATTTGCGTATTCCAAGGCGGGAGTCGTTTCCCTTAAAGAAGTCAACATATTCCGTCCTCCAAAAGTGTGTTTAGCGGTAGATACAGCCTTGGAGTCAGAGCTTCTGAAACTGCCAGCGACCTTGTTTATTTCGCTCATTCTTATTTCACCTATCTATCAGTTTGCCCTATTTCTGCAGCACTGCCATCCGCGATCGCACGGAATTTATATTCTGCGTGTTTTCCCTTACTTCCGGCCAACTCGCAATTACCGATCGATCCGGTATCCTGTCCGTGATCCCACTTTTACAAAAGAATCCCACCGTAAGCCCGTGCTTCAAACCTCGATAGTCTTCAGTCATTCCCCCACCTAAAATCTAAAATCTAAAAGGGTATGACACTTAGTAGATTGGCCTCGCAACTGCACCGCTCAAGATTCTGTAGAAGATGGCGGTTTTTTCCCTGCATTGCGAATATTAATAATCTTGTTGAGCGCCTCAAACCAAAAACCAGCCCCCATAGAAATAGCTACACCGCTCAATATCCAACCAAACAATTTTTCCATCAAAGCCGGCCACAATAAATTCCCCTGTTTATCTCGTTTTAACCTATTCTGTTCGCTCCATCCCAAAGGCAGAGGTACATTATTATCCAAAGCTCGATCGACATCCTGTTGAACTTTTGTCAGACTGGTTAAATTATTTGATTTAGTCTTAGCATTATTTACCACCAACTGCTCAGCGTACAAATTAACAGTCGATCGCAACATCGAATCCTTCGACAACCGATTAATAATATGAATGGTATCAGCATTAGCAGCGACAGCGATCGCAGTTCCGAGCAAAATCGCAACCCCTCTAGCATTACGCTTGTAAACACCAGAAGCACGCTCCATCGATTGGTCAAACCAAATTTCAATTTCTTTCTGAAACCGCTGCAACTGCTCTTGAGTATCTCCGCCGCCTTTTTCAGCGCGCTGCGCTAAAATATAAAGGCTGCGTTTCAAAGATTCTGGCATACTGTCCAAGGTTTCTTGAATTTGTTGATAAATCGGACTCTCCTCTTTGAGTTCCATAATTTCGGCTGCCGACTCTTGACTTTTTTTAACAGTATTTAACAGATTGCTGAAACTAGGTTGTAGTTGCCCTAGCAGCGCCACCCGCTCATTTCTGCTGTCAAAACGAGCCTTCACAAATGCCATCTGCCTCTGAAATTCTCTCCCTCCCAGCTCGGTTTCTGGTAGATAAACCTGAGAATCCTTAATATAAAATCCTAGCTTTTCAGACATCCGATTTAAGCTGTTGCTCAAACTTGCTAAATTGTTTTGATAATCTTCAACCACTCGATTGAACTCCGCAGTCAGCCACCTAAATTCTTGCTCAATAATCGGTTTAGTAGCATCCGGCAAACTCAGATTTTGTCCAATCTGTTGAATTTGTGCTAATTGTAAGTCTTTAAATCTTTCCAATCGGGTTTTAGAGATAGAGCTGAGCAAACTAGAAACCTTTAAAGTCTCCAAAAGGCTAGCCGAAAAACACTCGGCTGGAATATAAGAAGGCCCACTGGATTTATTGCCGAAAACATTTTTAGTACCCGTAACTCCGTGGTACAAATCCCCCATGCGGTGCGTAACAGAGCGGAATCCCTCTGATAACAGCCCTTTCGCTCCCTGATTCAAATCCTTGATAATCGGATTGGCGTAAATCGAATGGGCTAACTGTCCGACTCGCTTAAATTGCAGGGGATCTTTCGCACCTTCGCTGCCTCCAGAAATCAGCACTTCTATCGACTTCTTTAAATGTTCCGCCCGCCACTGCCAAACAGTAGCAATCAGTTCCTGAATTTCCGAAGCTAGCAAGCTTAAAGTCAGGTAGATAAATACTAAGCCAATGATAATATCTATAATTACAGGCAAGTTCATGGTATTTTCCTAGTCGCAAATAACTGCTGTCTAAGTTTACCCTCAGTTTGGGACGCTCAAAACTCTCTTAACTTATGTCAGAAATCTTTCCATTCCTAAGCCGCAAACCGAAAAATCGCTGGAATGACAGCTTTACAGACAAAGTGTGGATGCTGGCTTTTCTGTTGGCGGCAGTGCTGATTTTCGGGCTGAATCTGGGCGGCGTGGCTTTGCGGGATTGGGATGAAGGCATTGCAGCGCAGGTAAGTCGCGAAATTTGGCGCGGCAACTTAAATTGGCTGTATCCGACGATCGACTCTATGCCTTATTTGAACAAACCGCCGCTGGTACACTGGCTAATAGGGCTGTGTTTTGCCGTCGGCGGTGTCAGCGAATTGACGGCGAGGTTGGTACCGGCGATGCTGACAGCCACTTCTGTGCCCTTGCTTTACGCCATTGGCAGGGAGTTGTTTCCTCCGCGTTCGAGATCCATTTTTTCTGCCCTCGTCTATCTGACGCTGTTACCGGTGGTGCGGCATGGACGTTTGGCGATGTTGGATGGGGCGGTTTTGTGTTTTTTGCTGGCGGCGATGTGGTGTTTGCTACGATCGCGCCGGGATTTGCGCTACGCTTTGGGCGCGGGGATTGGGTTCGGACTCATTTGCCTGACTAAGGGCGTGATGTTGGGGCTGCTGTTGGCTGCTGTTGGCTGTATTTTTTTGGTTTGGGATACCCCGCGACTCCTCACTTCTGGGTATCTTTGGGGCGGATTGGCGATCGGAACTTTACCAGTAGCTGCTTGGTATTTTGCCCAATGGCTGCACTACGGCCAATATTTCATCCACACTAATTTAATTAACGAATCTTTCCGGCGCATTTCGGAACCTGTAAGCAGTCACAAAGGCCCGCCTTGGTATTATCTTTTAGAAATTTTAAAATTAGCTTGGCCGTGGCAGTTATTTTGGCTACAAGGGCTGCGTTTGAGTTGGGAAAATCGCAGTTTTGCCGGGCCAAAATTAGTATTGGTTTGGACTGGAGTATATCTGCTGGCTATTTCTGTGATGACTACTAAATTGCCGTGGTATGTTTTGCCAATTTATCCAGCTTTTGCTCTTGCTGTTGGCAGTTATCTGGCTGAAGTTTGGGAGCAACTGTGGCTGCCGCCAGAGCCCGTCAAAGAGGAAGCAGAAGAACGTTTTGATGCTATTTCTTTGTTGCCTCATCCCGCGATTTTGGCAATGCTGGGTGTAGTTGCTGTCGTCGGTTGCGTGTACTTCAGTGGCTGGGTACGGATCGGGGGACAAATTGCGCCTCCAGAGCGAGATTTGCAGTTAATGCTGATGTTTGTAGCTTTGACAATGACAATGGCGGCCGTGTTGCTGCACCGCAAAGACCGACAGTTTATATTAGTTTTAATTTGGGGAACTTACCTGACGCTGTTGGTATTGGTGGCTTCTGATAACTGGGTTTGGGAACTGGCGGAGGATTATCCTGTTAAGCCGATCGCCGAAATTGTCCGCACAGGAACTCCGGCCGGTCAACAGGTGTTTACTTCTCACCGCTTGGGCCGTCCATCGCTGAATTTTTACAGTCAACGCCAAGTTATTGTCGCCGACGCGCCGACGCTCAAAAAGAAATGGCAAACTCTCCCTCAACCTTATTTTCTGTTAGAAAAACCTGTTTTAAAACATTTAGGTTTGCAGAATGCTGAGATTGTCAAAACAGCCGAGGATTGGGTTTTGGTAACTAAAAAGTAAGTTAGGGACATCCAATCAGCGTCTGTATGGGACGGTGGTGCATAGCCCAGCTCCTCTACCGCTCAAGATTGTCCAGGTTTCAGTGATCGATAACAGCATTTTGATCTCAGCTTGGACGGAAACTGATCCTCGTACTAGAAAGAAACCCTGGTGGGTCTAAGGATGAAGTGATATGGAACCGATTCGTATTTTTTATTTTTCCGATGTTCTCTGCGTTTGGGCTTATATTGCTCAGATTCGTTTGGATGAGTTGAAAACAACCTTTGAAGACAAGATTGCGATCACAAAGCACTTTGTCCCCGTCTTTGGTGTTACTCGTGAAAAACTGGAAAACCGATGGCGTGATCGCGGTGGTTTGCAAGGATACAGCGATCATGTCCAGGAGGTTGCGAAAAAGTTCGATCACATCAGCGTTCATCCTGATATTTGGACTAACGTTACACCATTTTCATCGACCTCCTGTCATTTGTTTCTCCATGCGATTCAACTACTAGAAACGAAGGATTTAGTAGAGCGAAATCAACAGGTATTTGAAAAAGCAACCTGGGCATTTCGGGAGGCGTTTTTTACCAAACTGGCAGATGTTTCTGACCGCAAGGTACAATTTGGAATTGCGGAGGAGTTAAGACTGCCGATCACTGCTATCGAAGCTCAGATCGATAGTGGTGAGGCTTATGCCAAGCTATCCCAGGATTTTGAATTAGTCAAAGAGCATACGGTTACAGTCAGCCCCACCCCATTGGTGACAAGTTAAGACTTAATTGCATTTGTCAATCAGTAATATTACTCAAAAAGACTGCTTTTTTAGGAGTGGAAAATTTACGATTTGAGAGGGAGTAGGTATAAATATCATGGGAGGCATGATTCCTCGATCGCCCAAATCTCAGTTTTATGCCCAAAATCCGAGTAAATGTTGAGCATAATTGCTGATTGACAATGCTTTCTTAGCTTAACTTGTTACCAATGGCCCCACCCTGATTTTTAATGAAGGACGGCAGAGACTCAACGGCAATGTAGGCTATCGGGTGATCGAAGCCAATATTCGGGAGTTACTGCACAATCCTCCGGGAGAACAATCATGGTGTTAGGAATCTTGCATTAATGGAAAGATGCGATCGCAATCAAAATGCACCCATGAAAAGTGAACGACTAAGGATTTATATAGCAGGCAAAACAATGAGATCGAAGCTATACGGTTTGGTTGTGTGTTTAACAGCTTTGAGCCTATTCACAGGCTGCTCTCTCAATTTGGGTGGGCTTAGAGGCTCTGGAATAGTTAAGACCGAATCTAGAGAAGTAGGTCGATTCTCATCCATTTCTAGTAAATCCGTAGGTAAAGTTACGATACAGCAGACAGGAAAAGAGTCCCTAACGATCACCGCTGACGACAACATTCTGCCGTTGCTAGAAAGTCGTGTAACTGACAATGTTCTGTATCTCACTATCACGAAAGATACCAATATGAATCCCACCAAGCCCATTGAATTCGTTGTGGAGGTAAAGAGCCTAGAGAGCTTGAATATAGATGGTGTCGGTAGTGTTGAGGTAAAGGATATCCAAGGTAAACAGTTGTCGATTTCCCTTGATGGGGTGGGTAGCATGACAATCGCCGGAAGTGTCGATGTGCTGGAACTCAATTTTTCCGGGGTTGGAAGTTTCCAAGGTGAGAATTTCAAGACTAAGCAGGCTACGGTTCGCAATAGCGGCGTGGGCAGTGCTGTGGTTAATGTCAGTCAGCAGTTAGATGCAACTGTATCCGGCGTGGGTTCAATAGAGTATATTGGCTCTCCTCAAGTTCGGGAATCTGGGCGGGGCGTGGGGTCAGTTAAGAAAAGGTAGCGATCGCTTGGATTCAGTAGAGAGAGAATTGAATTAGAGAATACAAAAAAGGAGTTATGCCATGAATGCGATCGAGATTGAAATTTTGGGTTCAGGCTGCAAAAAATGCCAACAGCTAGAGGCAAATGCCAAACAAGCTGTAACTAATCTCAATTTAAATGCTGAAATTCTGCACATTACCGACCCCATCGAAATCGCTAAACGAGGTGTGATGTCTACTCCCGCCATGACAATCAATGGCAAAGTCGTCAGCAAAGGTCAAGTGCTCAGTCCAGAACAAATTCAGCCCTTATTGCAGCGTTAAAGAGGCAAAGTTATGTTCGATCCATTTTATCCTTTTGATTGGTTGGCAACCCAGATTGTCACCCAACTCTTCGGCTTGTCGATGTCATCGCATTTAGGATCGAGTCTGCATTTCTTTCTTTACGATGTGCCAAAAGTCTTAACATTACTAATTGTAATTAGCTTTATTGTTGGGACATTTCAGAGCTTTTTAGAACCAGAGCGTGTTCGCTCTTTGCTAGAAGGAAAGCGCACTTTTGCGGGAAATATCTTGGCGGCAATGGTAGGAATCGTCACACCATTCTGTTCTTGCTCTGCGGTTCCTTTGTTCATCGGATTCTTAGAAGCAGGTGTGCCTTTAGGTGTGACCTTTTCTTATCTGATGGCAGCGCCAATGGTAAATGAAGTTGCTGTTATCCTGCTGTGGGGATTGTTTGGACTAAAGGTGACGCTGATCTATATCGGTTTTGGTGTCGGTTTGGCGATCGCCTCTGGATATATCATCGGATTACTAAAATTAGAAAAATGGGTGGAACCCTTTGTTTGGCAACTGCAAAAATCTCATCAAGAAATACCTCTAGGTGATGAGGACAATCCAGAAGCAGTGATGCTAACTTGGGGGCAAAGATTTGAGCAAGGATGGTTCCAGTCGAGCTCCATTGTGCGATCGGTGTGGCTCTATGTCGTGGGTGGTATTGCGATCGGGGCGGGGATTCATGGTTATGTGCCGACTGATTTTATCACCCAATATGCAGGCGCAAATAATCCTTTTGCAGTGCCGATCGCGGTAATGTTGGGCGTGCCACTCTATGCGAACATTGCGGGTGTGATGCCGATTACCGAAGCTTTAGTCAATAAAGGAATGCCAATGGGTACAGTTTTAGCCTTCACAATGGCAGTAACAGCACTATCTCTGCCTGAAATGGTGATTCTCAAAAAAGTTTTGAAACCTCAACTTTTAGCCGTGTTTATTGGGCTAATGACCGTTGGTATTATCAGCATTGGCTATATATTCAATGCTCTATTTTTGTAAAAAAAACGGTTTATAGGCCATAATAAGTCCTGAGTTTAATAAACGCACTTTGCGTGCCGAATAGCTAACCAGCTTCAGTTATCAAACAGGAGTAGATCGGGCATGGCATCATTACACCAACCATTATGGACATTATCAGTTGAAGAAGTCTATGAATCTCTAGGCACTACTGCCAATGGATTATCGGACAATGAAGCGCAAGAGCGATTAGAGAAATTTGGCGCAAATGAATTACCAGAACCCGTCCATCGTCCATTGTGGCTCAGATTTGCCGATCAATTAACCCATTTTATGGCTTTGTTGCTGTGGGTTGCAGGGATTTTGGCATTTATTTCCCGCACACCTGAACTGGGCTGGGCAGTCTGGGCAGTAATTTGGATTAATGCCATTTTTAGCTTTTGGCAAGAGTTTCAAGCTGAGAAAGCTTTATCTGCTTTAAAAAAAGTCTTACCGATGCAAGTAAAAGTGTATCGAGATGGAGAATTAAAGCAAATTCCAGCTAGAGAATTGGTACGCGGCGATGTGATGCAATTGGAAGAAGGCGATCGCATTTCCGCAGATGCCAGATTAATTTCAGCCGAAAGTTTATATCTCGATGTATCAGTAATGACAGGGGAATCTTTACCTGTGGCGCGAAGTCCTTACCCTGTACGTCTGCGGGAGGCCGTTCCGGTGCGTGCTGGAAAAACCATGCTGCGTCAAGGGGAACAGCCCTTGCAAGAAAAGGTAAATCCATCAGAAATTGCTAACCTTGTATTAGCAGGTTCGACGGTAGCAGCAGGTCGAGCAGTGGCGGTGGTTTATGCGACGGGCGCACAGACTGAATTTGGACAGGTGGCGCATTTAACTACAGTAGTAAAACGCGAACCCAGTACCTTAGAAATTCAAGTTGCTCGGATTGTACGGATTATTACAGCGATCGCGCTGGGTATGGGTGCGACTGTATTCGCGCTTAGCTACTTGTTGATTGGCATGAATATTACCGAGAGCTTTATTTTTGCGATCGGGATTATCGTGGCAAATGTCCCTGAAGGTTTATTGCCAACAGTAACATTAGCTCTTGCCCTTGGTGTGAAACGGATGGCGCGGCGCAACGCTCTTGTAAGGCGGCTTTCGGCAGTGGAAACCCTCAGCGCGACTACAGTGATTTGCACAGACAAGACGGGTACTTTGACCAAAAATGAAATGACGGTGCGCTATCTCTGGCTACCGACAGAACCAAAGCAATCTGAACCCAATCGCGATACTCCTAATGATGTCTTAACTAACAGGCTAATTGAAATTACTGGGGCTGGTTACGATCCCACTAATGGCAAAGTTAATATTCCCTCTGATTCCGAAATTGCTTGGAAAGCTAAGGTTTTACTGATTGGTTCGGCACTTTGTTCTAATGCTCGATTGGTACATCTCAATGCGCCTAGTCGTTGGCAAGAAATTGGCGATCCGACAGAGGCGGCTTTGTTAGTAGCGGCGGCAAAAGCAGAATTGAATTTAGAAAATCTCCAAAAGCAGTTCCCACGCTTAAGAGAAATTCCCTTTGATTCTCGCCGCTTGATGATGACAGTGGTTTTGAATTGGCAAGCCTCAGAAATATGGTCAAGTGAATTTCCCCATCTGGCTTTTACCAAAGGCGCACCATTAGAAGTTCTGAAACATTGCCATTGGATTTTGCGCGATGGTAAATCGCAGGAATTAACCCACGATTATTGGGATGAAGTTGTCAAAGCCAATGATGATTTAGCCAGACAAGGATTTCGAGTGTTAGGTCTGGCGGCGCGTCAAGGTGGAGAGGAATTGATCGCTCTAAAAGCTCAGGATTTAGAGCAAGATTTGATTTTTATCGGGCTAGTTGCGATGTTCGATCCGCCGCGTGAGGAAGTACCAAAGGCGATCGTCCAATGTCATCAAGCGGGAATCAAAGTAATAATGGTAACGGGTGATTATGGATTGACGGCTGAAGCGATCGCGCGTCAAATTGGTTTAGTTAGCGACAAAGTGCGTGTAGTCACGGGTGAAGGCATGGGACATCTCTCTGACGCGCAACTCAAGCAAGTGGTGAAATATCGCTTTGGTTTAGTGTTTGCCCGGATGTCACCTGAACACAAATTGCGATTAGTGCAAGCTTACAAAGACATCGGCGAAATTGTGGCAGTTACAGGTGATGGGGTGAATGATGCCCCCGCCTTACGCGCCGCCAATATCGGCATTGCGATGGGACAAAATGGTACGGATGTGGCGCGAGAAGCGGCAGATATTGTACTTACTGATGATAACTTTGCAACGATTGTGGTAGCGATCGAGCAAGGAAGGGCGATTTATCAAAATATCCGCAAGTTCATGACCTATATCCTCGCCTCGAATGTGCCAGAAGTCGTGCCATTTTTAGGCATGGTTGCCTTCAAAATTCCACCCGCGCTGACGATTTTGCAGATTCTTGCCGTAGATTTAGGCACGGATATGGTTCCAGCCCTAGCTTTGGGTGCAGAAATTCCCGAAGCTGGGATTATGGATCGTCCACCCCGTCCAAAGGAGGAGTTTTTACTCAACGTTCCTTTAATATTACGCGCCTATCTCTTTCTTGGTGCGATCGAAGCGATGCTCTCAATGTTGGGCTTTTTGATGGTTTGGTGGAGCTATGGCTATTCGTTGGCAGACTTGCAACAAGTCACTCCTGCAATCCTCTCCCATACTGCCGATCCTACGGTGACGGCAATCTATCGCCAAGCGACAACGATGACTTTAGCTGCGATCGTAGCTTGTCAAATAGGTAACTTATTCGCCTGTCGCTCTGATTGGGGTTCGGTATTCCGTCAGTCGTTATCAAATAATAGTTTGCTCTGGTTAGGAATAACTGTTGAATGTGTTGCCCTCTTCGCATTCATCGACTTTCCACCCTTCAGACAAGTATTTGGAACGGCTTCACTAGCCAATTGGCATTGGTTGATTTTGTTAGCCTGTCCGCCCATTTTGATTGGTGCAGAAGAACTTCGCAAGCTATTACTTCGTAAGCGGCGACTAAGCAAGGTTCAAAGAGCTGTTTAGAACCAGAGCTAATACCAAAACAATTAGGATAAAAATCCCAAAATTTTGACTCACTAATTGCAATACATTTTAAATTTTTGAGGACTTTTGTGATGAAATTTATGTACTTTAACTGCTCTAAGATTCGCCCGATGCGCTGGCTGCTGGCTGCTTGTATCTGCGTTTTACTGCTTGTCTGTATTCCCTTACCTGCTTTTTCTGCTGTGACGGAAATCGAAGAATATCCAGGGCAGATGCTGTATCAATCCCGGCAAAAACTGCAAGATCAGAACGGAAATTCTTGGCAGGCGAGATCCTTCAAACGCATCCATCCTGAAGGTAGTTATACTGTCTCTCTGCGCGTCGTGGGCTTTCCTGGTGCGGTGGAATTCGATCGCACTCAACCGCTGATTCTGACAACATCTATGGGCGAAACTATAACCGCCAAGGATATTTCTAGCGAAATTTCTAAGGACACACCAACCCCAGCTAATGTCGCAGAATATGACATTAAGTCTATCCTACCGCAGTTGCAGGCTGAAATTCCCCTTCACCTAACTTTACCAGTGGTAACTGGTTCAGCGATCGAGTTACAAATCCCATCGACGGCGATTCAAGAGTGGCAAACAATTTCTGCTCATTGACTAACTCCAAAAAATCAAACCGATGAATCCCCAACTCTCCACATTTTGGAGCTTACCCACAGATCGAATGCTTCAACCGACGCACTCGATCTGTGGATTTAACCCGTCAAGATGCGAAACAACGCTTGATCGAGTACGGCGCGAATAGCCTCAAACAAACACACAAATCGAGCGCATTAATGCTGTTGATTAATGGACTACCAAATAAAAAACTCGTCCAAAATCAAGCGGTACTGTAAGCAATATCGATAAACCACTTACCGAGATTGGGGAGGCTATCCCCAACCGGTTGGGAAAGACGCTGAATCTGAGTTAGTTTCAACTTCAGCCATTTCCAGAGTTGTGAGCTTAACCCCAGTTTGATACAGCATATTCGGTGGTTTATGAAGTACAGTAGAAACCTTAATTGTGTGCTGTTAATCCTCCGGGTGCGTCGCTACGAGATATTGGATATAACTTACAGATTGACGGGTGGCGACGCACCTTACACCGGCCATCAGATTATGTGTACCACATATAAATGGAATATGCTGTAAGTCAAGCTCACGAGTTTGACTATCGGATGTTTACCTCTCCGGGGACTGGAAGAGTTTATTTCTTGGATGTCCCTTAATAGTTAACAGTCCCCTCCTTGGGGTGAGTGAGATAACTTTCGATTGTCTAGTGTTGCTTCAGATGGACAGCCTTACCCGGAGCGGACTTGAATTTATGAGAAATCAATCGGACAGCATATAACAGCTAACAATCAACAGACTGCATTTCTATTTTTAACGCCGTTTCCACTCTTTGATACTCCGCCTCAACCTCTTCTAAAAGCGCGCAGGCCGGATCGGGTAAAGACTGGTTAGCATTTGTGCCGATGCGGCCCATGATTTCGAGTTCCTCGCACAGCTCAAACAAGCGAAAAGCACCGAGAGTACCGCTGATCGACTTTAAAGAGTGAGCCGATCGCCGCAAAGCCAGCGGATCGGCGTTGCACAGAGCCATAGAGATGCCTCGCAGCAGTTCGGGAGCTGTTTCGAGGTAAATCTCGATCGCCTCGTCCAAAGCTTCCACCTCTCGCAGTCCCTCTATAATCTTGGCACTCAGGGACTCGTGGCTCTCTGACAAAGCCCGATCGAGATTTGATGCACCACCATCGACGACTGCGTGCGAATTGGAAATTGTCAGTTGTGGATTTCCCGCAACAGCCACATTCGATCGCACTTCTAATTCACTCGTTCCTTCTATATGTTCCGCCGGGGCATCCAAACAAACGATCGGCTGTAGACGATCGAATGCAGAGTTCGATCGAGATTTACAAGCGAGCAAAGCTCGCACCAACTGATCAATTGCGATCGGCTTGCTCAAATAGTCGTCCATCCCCGCAGCCATACACTCTTCGCGATCGCCCTGCATCGCATTTGCCGTCATCGCCACAATCCAAGGCCTTGTCGATTTTCGATTTTCGATTTTCGATTTTCGATTGTTAGATTCCTCAGTCGATTTTTGATTTTCGATTTTCGATTTTCGATTGTTAGATTCCTCAGTCGATTTTTGATTTTCGATTCGGGATTTTCGATTATTAGATTGCTCATCAGTTGCGGAAAGTTCTGATTCTCCCGTGTCATTTTCTAAAGTTAAATCTGCTGAAAATTGCTCGCGGATGTGGCGGGTAGTTTCCAGTCCGTCCATTTCCGGCATTTGCACATCCATCAGCACCACATCGTAAGGCTGGCGGCGCAAAGCTTCGAGCACTTCGATACCGTTTCCCGCCACATCCGCGCGATACCCCATCCGCTGTAAAATTTGCAAAGCCACCTTCTGATTCACCAAATGATCGTCAGCCAACAGAATCCGCAGGGGTAAGTCCTCTGCCAGCACGGGTATGGTTTGCAAGAAAGACCCGGTAGTGCGCTGCCCTTTAAATTCAGTTGTCTGTTCTCCAAAAATATTGATTAAAACATTGTAAAGCTGAGATTGTTTGATGGGTTTGTTCAAAAAAGCAGCAAAATCCATCTCCATAGAAGGGGGGTTAATTTCTGGCCTGCCGATCGAAGTTAGCATCACTAACGGCAACTTTTCGCAATCAGGATATCGGCGAATTTGCGCCGCTAAAGCTAACCCGTCCATTTCCGGCATTTGCATATCCAAAACTGCCAAGTCAAACATCTCTTTAGCAGCCAGCCAATCTAAAGCCAAACGAGCCGAAGCTGAAGCCCTAGCCACCATTCCCCAAGACTGAGCTTGGAGAGTCAAAATTCTGCGGTTGGTAGCATTGTCATCGACAATTAAGACTCGCTTGCCAGCTAATTCAGGTTGAGAATTGCTCAAGTTAAGTGGTAAGGAATTCTTGCAGCCAGAAACGATCGTACTAAAATAAAAAGTAGAGCCAACGGATTTCGTATTTTGGGCGATCGGCTGGTTGCTGAGTACAGATTTGGCATAGCCATATTTTTCGGCAATTTCGCAAGATTCTGCCCATCCCAAATCAATAACTGCCGACGATCTAAAATGGGCCGGAGGATTGCCCGCCACACTACCCATACTTTCCACCCACATCCTGCCGCCCATCATTTCGGCCAAACGCTTGCTAATTGCCAAACCCAATCCGGTACCGCCGTACTGCCGGCTCGTTGAAGAATCAACCTGGCTGAAAGATTTAAATAGCCGATCCATGCGATCGCTCGGAATGCCGATACCGGTATCTTTGACCGCAAAATGTATTTCGTATGCTGGGTTAATTACTACCGGTTCGCCAGCCATTAATGGCGGTTCTTTAGCCTTAGCCGCCGGCACTGAAATCTTTTTGGCAGTCACCGAAAGCACCACTTCTCCAGCGTCGGTAAATTTAACCGCATTACTGAGCAAGTTGATTAAAATTTGCCTCAAGCGGGTGCTGTCGCCGATCGCCGTTACCGGTACTGTACGATCGATCAAGTAACCCACTTCCAGTTTTTTTTCTGCCGCCTTAGCAGCTACCAAGTCTAGAGATTCCTCAATGCAAGTGCGGAGGTCAAACGGATGTTCCTCCAAGTCCAATTTGCCCGACTCAATTTTCGAGAAATCTAGAATATCGTTGATCAGCGTCAGCAAGGCATCGCCGCTGCTGCGGATAGTTTCTACAAAATCGCGCTGTTCGCGAGTTAAGGGGGTATCCAGCAGCAAACCAGTCATGCCGATGACTCCATTCATCGGAGTGCGAATTTCGTGGCTCATGGTGGCTAAAAATTCGCTTTTGGCTCTAGTAGCCGCCAGTGCTTGATCGCGAGCTTTTGCCAAATCTACGTCGGTTTGCTGGCGTTCGAGTTCGCTTCCCACCCACTGAGCCATCAGTTTCATCAACTCTCTGTCTACAGCTCGAAACGGTTCTGTCACAGGAGTCGGAGAAAAGAAGCACAGAGTGCCGTAAACTTTGCCTCCCACCGTGACGGGAATGCCCATGTAAGCTTCAATGGGGAAGGCTCGATCGTGCGTGTTGAAGGAAAAACCCGAAAATCGCACCGACTCAAAGTAAATCGGTTCTTTTGCCATTGACGTAGCGACGCAGAAAGTTTTTTCCAGATCGTAGATTTGGTCTTTGACGATCGACCCGTCGGGACACTCAACAGCCATTATTTGATAGTTGTCGCCTTGAATGCAGGACAAAATTCCCACCGACAGGCCTAAATGCCGACATCCCATTGCCAGCAGTTCTTGGAGGCGCAAATCAAAGGTAGAGAGGTGGTTGAGCGGGTCTGTACGGGGAGCCGAAGTCACTTGGTACAAAGCTTTGATTGCTGCTTCGCTTTCTCGAAGTTCTTGTTCTGTTTGCTTCCGCACGCTGATGTCGCGGGAAATGCCGATAATTTCTTGGACTTCGCCTGTTTGGGGATCGCTGATCGTGCGGCCGGTGGTTTCAAACCAAATGTATTTGCCGTCTTTGCGGCGGATGCGGTAGCTGACGGTGTAAGTAACTGGGAGTGCCAGGACTTTCCAGTGAGCTTTGGCAATGGTTTCTAAATCGTCGGGGTGAAAATAATCCTTGGGGACGCGGCCGATGAGTTCCGAAGGTTCGTATCCCAGCAAAGCCCGGCTGGCGGGCGAGACGTAAACAAACACGCCTGTGGGGTCGTGTCTGGTGATCATGTCGGTTGAATTTTCGGCCATCAACCGATAGCGGTCTTCGCTTTCATTACGTTCGACTTGAGAATTGCCCAATGCTTCTAGCATTCGGTTGATGGCGTCGGCCAAGCTTGCGAGTTCATCTGCTCCGGCCATAGGAACTCTCAAGCTTGGGTCGCCGTTGGCTGCGATGTTGCTGACGCTGGTGCTCAAGGCAGCCAATCTCGCTAAGACTAATTTTTCTAGCAACAGCAGGGTGATGGCGCTAAATATTAAACCTACTGCCAGTATTGATAAGGTAAACAGCTCCAAGGTAGCCTGACCTTGGCCGTAGATGATGCGATCTGTCTCTACTCGCAGCAGCAGCGCTAGGTTGCCGTGGATGTCGCGAATCAGGGCGTATCCTGCGACTAAGGTGTCGCTGAGTGGCTCGACTAAAATTTCTACTGATTTGAGGTTGGAAATTTTGAGTTTGACATTTTCCAACTCCTGTCTAGAGCGAGCCATCGCCTTGGCGCTGTGCCCGGAGTAGTTCGCGGCTCCCACTTTAAAATCTAAACTCGGCAATCTAAAATCCACTGACAGGTGAGTCAGTTCTGAAAGCAAACCGATTTCGCTGCTGTCTAGGTAGCGTCCCAAGATCAGCGTCCCCCGCGGCGGGCCTTGGGCGTTGCTGTTCAAGATGGGCTTGGAGGCAATCAGCAGTCTGGCTTCTGGCAGGGTGAGGACGCCTGTTTTGGCGGCCCGGCGATCGCCCTCGACTGTCGATGAGTCTATTAGTGCCTCGGTCAAGTGCTGTTTTAAGCTTTCGGGAATCGGGATTTCGGTTTGCGATTTCAGGTCGAAACCTTTGCTGAAGATCGTCTTACCGTTGGAGTCCAGCAGTACCAATAAGTTTAGTCTCAAGTAAATAAATGTCGAATCGACGAAATTTGACTTGACAAAATTTTCGTTCCGTGTTTCGACAAAAGAGTAAGTATCGTCCCACTCGGCGTAATCTTGGGCGCTGGTGTCTAAATTCGACAAGTCATCATCTAATGCGTCCAAAGCCCGTGCCACATCCTGGCGGACGTACTGTGCCTCCAGGTTGTGAAAATCATGCAGCAAAATAGTTGATGCAGTGGCATACAGAACCACAATCAGGCTGATCAGCGCTGCACCGATGATTAATAGTGTTTTTTTTCGGAGTTGCATGGCGTCGCCCTCCTCACGGTGCTACTAGGCAACTAGCCAGGAGAGGTTTGAGACGTAGGTTGTTTAGCATTGGCGATCGCAGGGCCTGCGTGTTGGGACTGTTCTGGGCTGACGAAAGCAAAGCCCTTGGTAGTTCCAAGGTATCCGGTATGTTGCCCCCCACAGTCAGTGTAGTATTTTCACAGCTTTAGTTCCCTATTATGCACAACCTATGACCTACAAGTTATAACCTGACATCGGCATCTTCAACATAAACCGCCGATCGAACTCAAAACAGTTCGCGTTTGATACTGACGCAGCCAGGGAGGCGGGCGGTTGGGAGAAAAGGCGTGCTGGGTTGAGAACCCTAACTATTATTGTACGTGACATCCTCCTACGCCAACTGAGTAGAGTATGGCGTAGGCTTCTTTGCAGCCCGATGAAGGGTGTGCAAAATTTCCTTCGCGGTACTATTATCTATAGTTCCTACTACAGAAAGATTCCCGCCACGGCGTTTTATACTGGGAAAAATGTCCAATCCCAGTTTCTTTAAATTAATCGCAGCATTGATATCACGATCGACCATTAAAGAATGTTGCTCATCCCAATAGTTTCGCATACCGCAATCGGCAAAAACAATTTCATTCCGATAGCACAGAACCATTGAGGTATAAGCAGGTTTTTGCGGAACGACGGCTGATCCAGCTTTTTCGGCTATGTATTCCAGCGTCTTGAAAAATTGACCAAACGCAGCATCCAACCAAGACTTGTTTAGTCCTGATTTAGCTGATTGACCGTTTGGGAGGTAAGTACCCTCATTATCTTGCTTAACTTTATTCCGTTTCGTTAAGCCTTTTAAGTTTAAGTCCTCATGAAAAAAGAATTTAGCTCCAGACCTGACAAGTCTGTGAGCTGTTTTGTAGTGGAAATCTTGGCGAGAACGCGCTATTTTTTGGTGCTGTCTCGCTTCTTTTTTGGCTAATTTCCGTCGAGCCTTAGAACCGCGCTTCCGTTTGTTCCGCTTTCTTGAAATGCGGTCTAATTTAGCTTGGTTTTTGCGGAGCGGTTTCAACGAAGGTAACTTCTCGCCTGACGACGTTGCTAAATAGACATCTTCATGCAGCACCGCATCTAACCCAATTGAGTTGTCCCAGTTTGGGGTAACTTTGTCGAGCGTGAACTGGGGCACACAAGAGTCTTCAAGCATTACCTGGATAAACCAACCGTCAGCCTTTCTGGTAACACTAATTTGCTTGACGGTAAACCCATCGGGGATTGGGCGGTGCATCCGAACTTTTATGACACCCAACTTTGGCAATCGGATATAAAACCAATTCTTGCGAACCAACTTAATCCAGTTGCTGTTAGCCGTATAAAAAGTCATCGTCCGGTAATCCGCTTCTGTCTTGAATCGAGGTTTACCCGATCGCCCGCCTTTGCTATCCCCTACAACAAATCGCTCAAAGGCTTTGTCTACTCGCTTAGAAACATCTTGTAGGATAGTTGAATCTACCTGTTTAAAGTCTAATAGCTCGCCACTGTGGAAGACTTTTACCAAGTCTTTTTTGATGGCTGGCAATTGTTGTTTTTGCGAATAATAGTTGGGCTTTTCACGAGGCGCAGAGATACTAGCGAGCAATGGACAAGCATTCACAGTAGTGCGGTTCCTCTCCCACCAATCAAATCGATCACCTAGTTGTCTGTTGTACCAATAGCGACAAATTCTTAACCATTGGTTGAGGGTTGACTTTTGACTGGTGTCGGGATATAACTGATACTGGTATGTTATCTTCATTGCGCTACGACCTTTACGCATTTGTTGAGAATAAAAATACCCGAAAATACTATACCATGTCAAGCAAATTAATAATTATACCGCACAACAATGTTGGTCTAGTAAATAAAAAACTTATTGTACTTTGATGTCGTCATCCACATCTTCATTGCTCGCCCGCTATGCTTGTGAGGGCATGAAAATGTGGAATCCTCGATTCACGCGACGAGGTATCCCACACTAATCGAAGCGATATAGTGTGGGGATTCCCGTCTGACTAGCTAACATTAGTGCCTGATATCAGTATAAACTCATATCAGGCACTATCTGCAATCCGATCGCAACTTCAGTCTTTTTTATCGGATAACGGCTAAAGCACCGGCGCCAGCAGCAGCAGCGGCCGAAGAAAGAGCGGTGAAAAACAGCCACCAAGAGGCAACTTCTGCGGCTTTCCGGGTTTCTTCGGCTTGTTTTTCGGCTTGCAGTTTGATGCTTTCGAGGCGAAGCTGCGCCTCTTGCTGCAAGCGTTCTGCTCTTTGCAAGACGGTGTTGCGGCTTCTTTCAATTTGGTCGATCAAGCGGTTGGCATCTGCTTCGGAAATGTCCTCGCGAGAACTCATTAGTGCTACTAAAGTATCGCGGTTGAAATGACCCAGCCGATCGCGCAAAGCGTCAAATCCGGCTTGCGGATCGTCAAATAACTTCCGCACGTCCCGCGTAATGCCTTCGTAGTTGAGTTCAGGGCGATCGAGCGAATTGAGGTAATCCCGAATTTTTCCGAGAATCCCGTCAATTACCGACTGAATACCCTCCTGTATTTTCTGAATTTGCATTGCGAACTCGTCGCGCACCGACAAAATTCCATCGACAATGCGATTGGCTTCTGCTTCAGAAATATCCGGCCGCTGAGACAGCAGAGAAACAACTGTAGCTCTATCGATGTGCGACAAGCGCTCGCCCAAACTGTAAGCGCCGACTTTCGGGTCATGCAGCAGCAGTTGCAAGTCGCGCTTGATGGCTTCGGGATTTAACTCATCCTTGCCCGTATTACGCAAATAATCTTCTAAAACACTCTGAAAATCCTGCACTTGGCTTTGCACCCGTTTTGCCAAACGGCGCGGCGCTTTCACAATCGACCCAAGAGTTTCCTGCACTTGGTCGATAATTTGATTGACTTGTTCCTCGCTCAAATCTTGTCTCTGAGAAAGCAGTTTTACCAAAGTATCGCGATCGACTTGAGACAGACGGCCACGCAGCGCTAAAGCTCCTTCTTTGGGATTTTGTAGCAGTTTTGTCAAATCCCGCTGAATCCCTTCAGGATTGAGTTCTGATTTGCCCGTATTGCGGAGGTAATCTGCAAGGGCGGTGGTGGTATTGTCGTACTGATCCTTAGCTTTTTCGGCCAACTTTTGCGGCGTATGCACCGCGCTGTGCCAATTTTCTTCGGCGCTGTCGAGAAGGTGATTTACTTGGTCTTCGCTGAGGTCTTTCCGCTGAGATAGCAATTTTACCAAAGTTTCGCGATCGAACTTAGAAGCTCTAGCTCTCAGCGCCCACATTCCGGCTTCCGGGTTGTCCAGCAGCGTTTTCAAATCGCGCTTGATGCCTTCGGGATTGAGTTCTTCCTTACCCGTAGACTTCAAGTATTCTTGCACTCTTTGCCACTGATTGTCTAGTCGGGCTTGCGCTGCTTCTTGCAGACCTTTAGCATCTGCTAAAACTACATCTCGCGTCCTTTCCAACTCTTGAACAATCTGTTCTACTTCCTGGAATCCGAAGTTTTCGCGACCTCGGAGAATTTGCACAAAACTGTCGCGGGTGTAAGGAGAAAGCCTCGCGCGCAACTGTTCGTAACTAGCATCGGAATCCTCTAAGATTTTTTTGAAATCGCTCCCGATACCTGCTGCTGTCAATTCTTCTTTCGGCGTCAGCTTCAAATAAGTTTCTACCCGCCACTGCAAATCGCGAGATTTTTCTTGCTCCTCGGCAAAGATCACGGTTTGTAAAACTCGCTGTCTAATTGCTTCTAATTCCTGGGAAATTTCTTTAATTTTGTCTTGGGTAAAAACACCTCTACTAGCGAGGATTTCGGCAAAATTAGACTGTTTGAGTTTTTCTAATTCGCGGCGCACAGTTCCCGGATCGGCTGTAGGATCGTAGAGAACGTCCCGAAATTCGCGCTCGATGGCTTGGGGGTTCATCTGCCACGAATAAGTGTTGAGTAGGTAGTTTTCTACGTCGGCACGAATTGGGCTATAAGTTACGGGTTCGCCTTTGACTTGAGCGGTAATTTTATCAGTTTGCTGGGTAACTTTGTCTTTAGCTTCTTTGAGCTGACCGACTACTTTTTCAAGATCCAAGTCAGAAATATCTGTGCGACCCAATACTATTCCCATTAAAGCATTGACTGCCATTGTCGTTGCTTGGGACATCATGGTCGGGCTTTGTCCAGAATTTTGACCGCCCAGATTGCTGAGGGCTTTTTCTACCCGACTTGCCAATTTATCTGAGACCAGATCTCCTGATTTGGCAGATTTGAGATAGTCTACTAATTGGGCGATGCCGTCTGATGGCTGCCCTTGTTTTCCTACTTGTTTCCAAGCATCTTGAAGTTGGTCTACAATCCGGTTTACGTCGCGTTTTGATAAGTCCGATCGCGAACTTACTAAATCTACGAGAGTTTGCCGATCGAGATTCGGCAAATTTTCGGCTGCAATGGTTTTTAGTTGCGGATCGTTGAGCAATTTTTCAAACTCGCTACGCATCCCTTTGATGTCTAATTCCGGCGGTTTGAGGCTTTGGAGGTAATCTTCGACGTTTTCTCGCAAGCTTGTGGGGTCGATCGCGCTACCGAGTTCGTGGCCCACTGCTGCTGCTGCTGCTTTGGCTGTGGCGACTACTTGGTTGCTAGCTGCTTTGGCACCGATAGCCGAGGCTGCGGTGCCGACAATGGCTTGAAAGCCTGATGTCGCGGTGTTGACGACCGAACCAATCAAGGAACCGACGGTGGTGGAACTCACCCAGACAAGCATTGAGAAATAGGTGGCCCAGACGACTAAACCGACGATCGCACCTAAACCGGGACTGCTAATCAAGCTGAGCTTTACTGCAAGCAAGCAAGCAAAGAATAGGGCGATGGTGACGGTAATTAGCGTCCAAGTGCCTACTTTTCGGCCGATGTGGCGGACTGGGGAGCTCCCGCTATCCGAGTGGTGGCCGTCGTCGTGGGATTGTCCCATGTACGAAAGGCCGGCTGCTACTGATAAATTTGTTAGCAAGAGTTGGAAAGCGCAGGCGAGTACCACTCCAGCTATCAAGGCGATAAAAAATTGCGGCCCGGAATAAAGGAGTGCTGCGTCTTCTGCTGTGTTTGTAGTAGTCTGCTCTACTGGCACTTGAGCCAGCCAGAACCCGATGTTATACAGTTGTGGATTTATTGGCAAATTTTGATACATAGTATATTCCTCGTTAAGGAGTGGGTGCGCGCGCTCATTGGCGCGAGTTAACCAATGTATAGTTTTAGACTCATGCCCCCAATGGCAAGCATCGCCTTATTGACGAGCTAAAGCATCCCCCTACAGTTGGAAGTGTAGAAATATGTCTGTGGCGGGCTGTCACTTTAGGAATATTTGTGGTATGTAAGTCTGATTAAAATAATCGCAGAGGAGAATCTGTGGTCGATCGATATTAAGAGTCGGCACACAAGCCCAGACAAATTGTTCAAAATTCATCAACCAATGCCATAGCAAATTAGCTTTCAAGGAATTCGATAGTGCAGCGAGAAAGTCATGCAATTATTATGGGCGGGAGTTTAGCAGGACTGTTGGCCTCTAGAGTATTAGCAAAACACTTCGACCGAGTAAGTATTGTTGAACGAGATTTTTTTCCAGAAAAACCCGCACCTCGCCCTGGGATTCCTCAATCTCGTCATCTTCACATCCTTTTAAATCGGGGGAAAATCATCCTCGAAGAGTTTTTTCCCGGCTTAGAAAACGAACTGGTAGCTGCTGGTGCTCCTAGTTTAGATCCGAAGTCGATCGGGTGGTTTAGTCCGGCGGGTTGGGCCCCGCAATTTAGCCCGGATCTAAATGATGTAATTATGTTCAGTCGGGATTTACTTGATTGGCAAATTCGCCGCCGCTTGGCTGAAAATACGAACGTACATTTCCTCGAAGGAGGCACAGTAAGGGGGTTTCTGGCGAATGCCTCGCGCACGGAGATTGCTGGGGTATCGGTGCGTTTTCGCGATCGCCACAACCCTGGTAACATCCATACAGAGAATTTGTATGCAGATTTAGTAGTCGATGCTAGTGGCAAAGTTTCCAAAACACCTCAATGGTTGAAAAGTTTGGGTTATGAACCTCCGCAAGAAACCGTTATCAATGCTTTTGTCGGCTATGCCACCCGCATCTATAAATGCAGCGGTAAATTGTCAGAAACAGCGCCAGTATTTGTATCACCAGGGCCGCCGTTCCGCACCCGTGGCGGTGCACTTTTCCCGATCGAAGCCAATCGCTGGCTGGTGGGTTTCGCTGGGGGCGATCGCGATTATCCCCCCACAGACGAAGCAGGTTTTCTAGAATTTGCCCGCAGTCTGCCAACCCCGACAATTTATCATGGAATTAAAGATGCAGAAGCCATCACACCTATTTATAGTTATCGAGGTACAGAAAACCGTTTGCGCCACTACGATCGCCTCTCCCGCTATCCTGAAAATTTGGCAGTTATCGGTCATGCAGTTTGCGCTTTCAACCCAGTTTATGGCCAGGGAATGACCGTTGCTGCACTGGATGCTCAGATGCTAGATGAATGTTTGCAAAAGCAAAGAGAGCGGTATCCAGAAGGAGATTTAACAGGCTTTGCGCGACAATTTCAACAAAAACTAGCAAAATTACATACAATTCCTTGGACATTTGCCATCAGTCAGGATTCTCGCTATCCGGGAAGTGAAGGTGCAAAACTAAACCTTGCTACGCGGCTGACAATTGATTACATGGATTTGGTGTTAAAAGTGCTGGTCGGAGATGCTAAAGTTTGTCAAGCATTTTTGGAAGTTCTGCACATGATTGAGTCGCCGGCTGTACTTTTTTCTCCCAGTATTGCGCTGAAGGCGATCGGGCAATTACTCACTGTTCGGCAGAAGGCAGAATTAAGATCGAGAGTTTATACAGAATCAGGTTAGTTTTGCCAATTCTATTTTTTTTTCGCCGAGGAAGGAAGATAAAGCCAGATGAAATCCTATTCATCTGCGTTGATTTAACCTGATATGATGTCCGCTACAACCTGCATGATAAAAAGGATCACTTTGGCGACTGCGGTTTTCGGGTATTTCACGTAATTAAGATGGGTGAAATCCGATTTAGGATCGCGAATTAAATAACTTACAATTTTAATTGTTATTGTGGGATGGGCGTCCCGCACGTCCTTTTTGGACGGGCGGGACGCCCATCCCACTTTCAAGAGTGGAAGTTATTTAATTCTCATTCCTTAGTACCGCAATTTTAGGTTTTTGAAATAAACCTAATGGATTGATTTCAAAAAATGTTTGTAGTCACGACTTACCCACAGGACTCAAGAAACCTGTTTTTTTACTCATATCCCTCGCGCTTCACGCTATATTGTCGTAAAAAAAAATCGATTTCTGCAGCCTAGAATAATATAGACTTGTGCAATTGTCACTTGCCAGCCAAACAATCTAATTGTTCTTGCATTTGGGCGGTAACTCGATCGAAACAAGCATCAACATAATCGCGATCGCGCGCCGCCTCCGAACCGTACCTCTCAAATACAATAGGTTCGCAGACGCGAGTCCGAATTTGCACGGGTAAAGGCAAGTTCGGCAAAGGCCCAATACTCAATCCCCAAGGCAATCCCAAATATACCGGAAATACCACCGGATCGATGCCCAACAACCACGGCATCCCCCATTCATGCAATTGCTTAACTTGTTCGTACAAATCTGCCAAAACTATCAAAGTATCGTGGGCACCGTGCGATACAATCGGTACAATTGGCACTTCTTCTCGCAATGCTAATTTGATAAATCCCTTGCGTCCAGCAAAGTAGATTCGATCGCGCAAGTGGTGGGGGCGAAAAACATCTTGGGCGCCGCCCGGATAGACGAGAACTGGGGCATTTTTTCGCAAAGCTGCGATCGCCATTTTCGGATGCGCCTTGAGAGCACCACACTGAACCGCCATGCTAGCAACATCAGGAGAAACTTCCCAAACCGTGGGGTGCATCAATCCATAGGCCAAGCGTTCCGTGCCGTACCTGCGGAACCATTCGTATAGGAACATAAACATATCAGGAGCGGCAAGTCCCCCGTTGTGAGAACCGACAACGAGCATTTTTCCGCTCGCGGGGACGTGGTGCCAGCCGTCGCTTTCTACGCGAAAATAGTAGCGGTACAGCCATTCCCAGAATGGCAGCCAAAACTGAATGAAGTCGGGATTGCGATCGTCTAAAGATAGACCGTCAAAGGGATATTTAGAGGATTTGCCGTTTTTTTTGTTAGTAGTTTTTGTCACTGGAAAAATATTTAACGCTTTGGTCATTATATAGCAGAAGGAAGAAAGCTTTAACTCTGGAAGAGAGAAGGGTTTAGTTATTTGGGAAAGCAGGAACAAGGGAGGAGATTAATTGGGCTTTGACTATCATTGTGCGTAACATCATCCCGATCGCCCTGCGAAAAAAAAATTTTTCCTATCATTAATAGGCTCCCATTCCAAAGGAATATGCCGCATTAGTTTCAGCAATTGAAAACCTCATAAACATCGAGTGCGGTTGCTATAGCAATATAATTAAATCAGAATTAGCGCAACTATTTGGTTTCTGATTTGAGCGGGCTGCTTTTGTTCGGAGGTTTTGTGCTGGTTGTCTCCACAGGAACAAAACCGTTTGCAAACAGCTACAGCAACTGTCGCCGATGGCGGGGTGGCTTTAGCCACAAAAACACAACTGTGCCTCAAGCCGATAAGTTTCCGTTTTGGAAGATTTTATCAAATTGACCCCAGCCATCGCGTCAATGCTAGCGATTGGCGCTGTTTGCCACAATTTTAATAGTTGTGGACGCACGTACTACGATTTTGTGTCGGAAGATAAAGTAGTGAAGCAATCTCAAACCCTTGATTTAACGCCCTTGAGTGCGTAAGTCCTGTTTAAGTAAGGTACGATCGACAGTGGAGTTATGTGAGCGCGATCGAAGAACTGTATCCGGCTTGTGCCAGCCCACTACGACGATGGGGTCGATCGCGCCCATCGCCTGTCACTCAGAATCTGGGACTATCTCCAGCACAATCTCGCTCTCGAATCTGCCAATAATTCACATGAAATGTAGCCCCATATTACTCAACTGCAACAACTGACAGCTAAATGGTTTAACGAACACAACAAATGACTTGCAGTCCTAGTAAACTGTCCCGCATTTAAACACTTAACTGTTTACTTTTCCCGTCTACCATTCCCCGACTCGGACACTCTCGCCTTCTCCCTCCCCCGCTCTGCCATAATGAGTCATTTATCGGCGTAGCAGCTTTATTTGTCTTCGCTCAACTCACCAAACATTAAAATATATAAATTAAACTTGACTTGCGGTCATAAAAAAGTTATATAAAGCTTTTTTGTGGAAGACAAATCGATTTTTTTGCTATATTGACCTGCAATTAAGATAATGATTGTGGTTAAGTGAGGATTTGAACGGATGAAAAACTTGAATTGCTGGAATAAGCCCGCTGCAGTGCTGGGCGCGATCGCGATCGTAGCCGGAAGTTTGCAGGCGAATGCCATCGGTGTTGCCGCCCCATCAACATCCACTGTCAGTCAAGATGCGGAAAATATTTCCTTTGAAGATAGCGCCACGTTTCAAATAGCCCAGGCTGGCAACCTTTGCCGCAAAGTCACTCCCAAAGAAGGTTTGACCGTTCGCCAGAACCCAGACCCCAAATCCCCTAGAGTTGGCGGGGTACCACTTAATACTCAGGTAATGCTGTCCCAAGGCGCTACTTCTGTTAAAGCCTCCGACGGTCGCCTCTGGATTCAAATTACCGCTCCCGTCACAGGGTATGTGGCTAGCGGATATCCCAACAACGAGGCTAATTTAGGTTCGTGCACGACAGCCAGCACAATTAGTCAAACTCCTTCCCCTAGTCCAGCACCGGCACCAGCACCAGCACCGGCACCGGCACCCGCAGCGACGCCAGCACCAGCACCAGCACCAGCACCAGCACCAGCACCAGCACCAGCACCAGCACCAGCGCCAGCACCAGCACCAGCACCAGCACCAGCACCAGCACCAGCGCCAGCGCCAGCACCAGCGCCTGCACCAGCGCCCGCACCAGCGCCCGCACCAGCGCCCGCACCAGCACCTGCAACGGGCCCAGTAAGCCTGTGCCGACAAGTAGAACCTCGCGTAGCGCCGAGGGGTCTAGCTATCCGCACTGAGCCTTCAAGGACTGCTGCGGTTAAAGGCGGTGTACCGGCTAACGGTCAAGTAACGCTTGTACCGAATTTCCAGTTAGTGAAAGATAAGAATGGAGAAAACCGCAATTGGGTTGAGATTTCAGCCCCTGTGGCCGGATTCATCTCCGCTGGAAATTTGATCATGTGCAAGTAAACTTCTGAGTTCGATCGCTCTTTTTGACTAAAAGAGCGATCGACACCGAAAATAGTTTTAAGATTGTCGCGCAGCAAGCGAACAACGCGGAACCCAGATTGCTTCGATGACTTACCCAGGAATAACTTATTTCTGTCGCGAGTCAGAGTTTTGCTGCGATATCTTTGGGGTTGGAGACGGTAATTTTGCGATCGCCCAGGAACTGTTTGACGCTAATTGATTCGTAGTTCGATCGGGCTGTGGGCTGCCCCATTGCTGCGATGGGAATTTGGATCCAGGCGAAAACAGCAAGGAAAAAGAGCGATCGCTTCACAATTGATTTGTTCAGGAGGCTTGAGATTGTGCGAGAAACTTTTGTCTCCGAGATGCGAAAGCTGCCAAATCTGCCTCGGTGAATTGAGTTTGCTGCCATGAGGGGCGGGCCAGCAGTCGATCGCACCAAGCTTGAATTTTAGGATAGCCGTCTAGGGACACATCAACCCAAGATAGCAAGGGCACGACGGTGCCGGCAACGCACTCGGCAAACGTGACACTGTTGCTAGCGAAAAAAGGGCGATCGTCCAACAAACCTTCAAAGAATTTCAACACAGTATCGACTTTTTCCTTAGCCTTTGCGATTTCCTGCGCTTGGGGAGTTCCCCATCCCATTTTTTCACTGCTGAGGGGGTAAAGTGCCGGCGCAAGTTCGTTAACCGTGACCAATTCTACCATCCTCACAACTGCCAAATCTTTCGGTTCTTTTGGCAACATTGCCGGTTCTGGATACTTCGTTTCTAGATAGTCAAGAATTGCCAGAGACTCGACGACGGTGAAGTCATCATCGACTACAACAGGGATGCGGCGAAAAGGATTCATTGCGATAAAGTCTGGCTGTAAGTTATCGCCGTCCAAGTGGATTTCTACTAATTCAAAGTCGAGGTTTTTTTCTAGGAGGGCGATCCACACGCGGCGGGAGTTGGCGGAAATGGGAGTGTGGTAAAGTTTCATGGCGGTTGCTATAATCAAAATATCATCATAACAAACTTCTAAAGATGCTATAATTGGCTGATTATTGGCTGATAGTGACTTCCTGACGCACAGACGAGGTAATAGCCTCTACTAGAAATAACCGCTCGCTAACTGACAAGTTAAGCGTTAATTTTACTAATTCTTGAAAAGATAAATCTTGTGAGTTTTCCGAATAATTATCATTTCGATAGGGCGAAAAACTATCATCAGAACTTAAAGGTTTGGTATTCTGATCTAAAGTTGTCGTCATGTCTGCGTGGAGAAGCTCTAAAAATTTAATATCGTTCCCTAGATCGGCAGCCTCATCCTCATCTACATCTTCAATTACTTGCAAACGTTCTTGATAGGCATTGATTTGATGTTCAATGGCTTCTATAATAAACCTTAAATCTTTAAATGATAGATTCATGTTAGCTTACTATCCTATAAATCACCTCTACAGGTAGTATGAGGGCTCGATTTCAGAGTCATCGTCAGAGGTACGTTCGGCACGAATCTCGTCCATAATTTCCTGAAAATCTGGATCGTCTTTAAACACACCCGAAAATTGCATCCAGGTGGGTTCTGAAGCCTGAATCGGTACTTCCCAGGAAATAGCTTCAATATGCTTAAGTCTTTCTAACAAAGTGGTTTGAAGTTGGGTAATGGCTTCTTCCCGAGTTGCTGCTTCAACTCGACAGTGCGGAAACTCGAAAACAGAAGCAGAAACCTGTCCTGATGAGAGAGTTTCTAACAGGAGTGTCACTTTCCATTGGCTAGATGGTTGGGATTGCAATACATTTAAGCTTGTTACCATGTTTAAATCACGCTTTTTAAGTGCTGTCTTGATTGTATCGCAGAAAAAAAAATCCCTCACCATTTCAGGCAAGGGGCGATCGCTTTTTTAGAGCTAACTCGTCTTCAGTTGCTCTAATTTTTGTCTAACAAAGAACCATCGCGATCGATTTCTATCTCTATATTATCTCCTGCCAGTATAAATAGATTACCTGTTCGCTCGTCTAGGCAGATGAAAACAGGGATGGTGAATTTATTGGTTAAGGATTGACATAGTATGACACACTTGATGCTTTGTTCAGCAGTTGGCAGGTTCATTTTAACTCCAAAAGTTTTCATTAACGGTTACGCGGGGTTAGGTTTTTGGGTATAACCTAGCTGAGTACAGAGGCACGGGGCCTTAGAGATTGTGCGTTTAGTTAATGTCGCTTTAGAGTTGTTATGCCTATGCTAAAAACCGTTACCAATATAACAGGGCGGGCCCTAAAGCCCGCCCCATCAAACTATCGACTTAGTAATCGAAGTCGCCGCCGCCCATGCCGCCGCCAGCGCCTGCAGCAGCGCCATCCTTCGGTTCAGGCTTGTCAACGACGATGCACTCGGTTGTCAGCACCATGCCAGCAATAGATGCTGCATTTTGCAGAGCAGAACGAGTCACCTTCGCAGGGTCAACGATACCAGCTTCAAACATATCGACAAACTCATTTGTCGCTGCGTTGAAACCAACGTTGAACGGCTTTTCTTTGACGCGCTCAGCAATGACAGCGCCATTCAAACCAGCATTTTCAGCAATCCGCTTCAGAGGAGCAGCCAGAGCCCGTGCCACAATCAATGCACCGGTCAATTCTTCGCCCTTGAGATTGCTATTAGCCCACTCTTCCAATTGAGGAGTCAGGTGAGCCAAAGTTGTACCGCCACCGGGGACAATGCCTTCTTCTACAGCAGCTTTGGTTGCGTTGATCGCATCTTCAAGACGCAGTTTGCGATCCTTCATTTCTGTTTCGGTAGCCGCGCCGACTTTGATGACTGCGACGCCACCAGCCAATTTGGCCAAACGTTCTTGCAGCTTTTCTTTGTCGTAGGAAGACTCGGTTTCGTCCATTTGACGGCGAATTTGTTCGCAGCGAGATTTGACTGCGACTTCGTTACCTTCGGCAACAATTGTGGTGCTGTCTTTGGTGATGGTGACGCGGCGAGCTTTGCCGATTACTTCCAGCTTGGTGTTTTCCAGTTTCAAACCGGCATCTTCGGTGATCAGTTGACCGCCGGTCAATACGGCGATATCTTCTAACATGGCTTTGCGTCGATCGCCAAAACCAGGTGCTTTAACAGCAGTCACGTTCAACACACCGCGCAGTTTGTTGACAACGAGGGTAGCTAAAGCTTCTTTCTCAATGTCTTCTGCAATGATCAACAGCGGGCGGCCAGAACGGGCTACTTGTTCGAGCACTGGTACTAAGTCTTGTACCAAGCCGATTTTCTTGTCTGTCAGCAAGATGAAGGGTTCTTCGAGAATCGCTTCCATCCGTTCGGTGTCGGTGACAAAGTAGGGAGAAATGTAGCCTTTGTCGAAGCGCATCCCTTCGGTGATTTCCAATTCGGTGGTCATAGACTTCCCTTCTTCCAGGGAAATCACGCCTTCTTTGCCCACCTTGTCCATTGCGTTAGCAATCATTTGGCCGACTTCATCGTCGTTACCAGCAGAGATGGAGCCGACTTGAGCGATGGCTTTGGAATCTTCTACTTGTTTGGCGTGTTCGGCAATTTTTTCTACCAAAAACGTGGTTGCTTTGTCAACACCGCGCTTGAGGGCGATCGCATTTGCGCCGGCTGCTACGTTACGCAGACCTTCTTTGACCATTGCGTGAGCCAAAACGGTAGCAGTTGTTGTACCGTCGCCTGCTGCGTCGTTGGTTTTGGAAGCTGCTTGACGGATCAAGGCAACGCCTGTATTTTCTACGTGGTCTTCTAGTTCGATTTCTTTGGCGATGGTAACACCGTCATTGACGATCTGAGGAGCTCCGAATTTCTTTTCGAGAACCACGTTACGGCCTTTGGGGCCGAGGGTTACGGCCACTGCTTCGGCCAAAATGTCCATACCGCGTTCGAGGGCGCGACGTGCATTTTCGTTGTAGATGATACGCTTAGCCATAGTTTTTGGGGATGAGAGGGTTTGAGATTTTGGATTGGGGATGATGGATTTTAGTCATTTGCCCCGTGTCATTAGTTGTTTGGCGGCGTTCGCTTTAAACTAATGACTGATGACTAAGGACTGATGACTAATGATTAATTAGTTAACGATCGCCAGAATGTCTTTTTCTGCAAGCAAGACGTATTCGTCTGTGCCGAGTTTGATGTCGGTGCCGGCGTACTTCGAGTAGAGAACTTTGTCGCCGACTTTGACTTCCATTTCAATGCGGGTGCCGTCGTCATTGCGCTTGCCGGGGCCCACGGCCGCGACTTCGCCTACTTGGGGCTTTTCCTTAGCTGTGTCGGGCAGAAGGATGCCGCCGGCGGTTTTTTCTTCGCTAGCGCTTACTTTCACGAACACGCGCTCGCCTAACGGTTTAACGGTAGAAACACTCAGTGATACTGCTGCCATAAATAAATCTCCAGATTACAGATTGTCGTGAGTCAGTCGTCAGGGGTCACGATGAAAGCAACAGCGGACTACTTACAACTGACATATTAGCACTCTCGGCTCCTGAGTGCTAATTTAGCTTTAGTCAGGGGCGATCGCAACTTACTTGTCAGTACGGGTTCCCGAACCGAGAATGAGTAGGAGGCAAAGAGAGGGAGAGGGGGAGAGGGGGAGAGAGGGAGAGGGAGAGAGGGAGAGGGGGAGAGAGCTAGAAGCGAAAAAGCCCGGATTTCGACTGGTTATGCCTTTAAAACTTGCCTCTTGCTTGCCCTCAATTTCTGAATAGTAAAAAACCTACCCTTGAGACGGGAGGGAGTGGGGGCTGTGATGATGACTTTCGATCGCTAACCAATTACTTTTGATTGATGAAGACAATGACAGAAAATAACGAGGAATCTTGCAGCCAAGGCTTGAGCGCTTGCGTCCAAAGCCTGGGAATCGCTCAAATCGAGCGGCATATTTTTATCTGTGCCGACCAAACCGTGCCCAAGTGCTGCGATCGGCAAACCAGTCTGGAGGCGTGGAATTACTTAAAAAAACGCTTGCAAGAATTGGGGCTCGACAAGCCAAGTGCCACTCGACCAACCTGCGTTTTTCGCACGAAAGCTAATTGCCTGCGAGTGTGCGCGTCTGGCCCGATTATGGTAGTCTATCCAGACGGAGTGTGGTATCGCGACGTTACTCCACCCGTCATTGAGAGAATTATTCAGGAACATCTCCTAAACTCAAAGGTCGTTCAAGAATACGCTTTCTTGACTCATCCTTTGCCTGTGCCTTCTGAGGCCCAGCCAAACATTTAAGTGTAGCGCTGTTTAAAGTACAGGGTTATAGGTAAAGTGTTAAATTTAAGGTTAAGGGTGAGAAATTTAGACGGTTGGGCGTCCGGGCGATCGCACCTGCTACAGCTCAATAAAACTGTAGTTAGGTTCTTGTCTTCCTTGTGCGCCTTCCCGTGTTCCTTGTGTTTCTCAAAAGGTACAGTAAAAAAAATCGATCGGAGTAACTGTGAAATTTTGTGCAAAAATTTCTCAGTGGCCGACACTAAGCAGGTTGCCAAACTACACTAGAAACAGTTAAATACGTAAGTAGGGAGTCTGCTTAAATTTCTCTATATCAGAAGTATCATTTAAAACCGGGGCATTAACCTGAAATTGAACCGATCGAGATTAAATATTTAACTTGGGCTCTGTTACGGAATCTCCAATCAATCAAGGCCGATCTTGACAGGGCGATCGTCCATTACTGGTTTTGGCTGCGTTCCAGGTCGTAAGACACTCACAAACAGCCGTCGATTACAGGTTGGGAAGCGGTAATACCCGCCCCGCTTTCCCTCACCGCCATCCCTTCAGTCGATCGCCGTCCTCCACCCCCAGCCGGGTGGCGGGGGACTGACGGAAAAAACAGAAGTGAAAACAAGGAAGCGTGCGGGATACTTTAGCGGGAATAAACATGACAAAGGACAATAATTCAGGAGAGCAAAAACGGCTGATGCTGGTTGACGACGACCCCAACTTGATCTTGCTGGTCAAGGACTACTTGGAGTTTCGGGGTTACAACGTCATTACAGCAGAAAACGGCAGAGACGCTCTGGAAAAACTAGAACAAGAAGTTCCCGACTTGATTATCTGCGATGTGATGATGCCGGAAATGGACGGCTACACTTTAGTCAAACACATCAGAGAAGACCCTCGCACTAACTGGATTCCGGTTCTTTTCTTGTCCGCAAAAGGTCAAAGTTCAGACCGAGTAAAAGGCTTGAGCACTGGGGCGGACGTTTATATAGTCAAGCCTTTTGAACCAGAAGAACTGGTAGCCCAAGTAGAATCTTCTCTGAAAGCAGCCTCCCGCTTGATTGGCCACTCAAATCCAGGTATAGAGAGTGGCACAAAAATTAAGGCGCGCCGCAATGTCGAATTGACTCCCACTGAGTTAAAGGTGGTACAGTTGCTAGCGCAGGGTATGGCAAACCGCCAGATCGCAGACGTGATGAATGTCAGCCAGCGGACTATCGAAAGCCACGTCAGCAATATGCTGGGCAAAACAGGTCTGCACAACCGGACAGAGTTAGCTCGCTGGGCTCTTGAAAGCAAAAAGGCTTGAGCGGAGGTAGTCTGCGCTATGAAATCAGGGGAGCAAAATCTACTGCTATGCGCTGGGCGTATGCCTGCTTGGCGGTAGGGCGGTGGGCGCGGTAGTTTGAAGGCGCCATTAACCTTGACACGGCAGCCGGTATTGAGTTACTAGGCGTATAGTTTGTGAGGGCCCCTCGCTCAAATGCAAGCAGGGTTAAAAGAACCCTCTGGCGGTAGAGCCGAAAATATGAAATACTGGGGAGATGGAGTTTTCTGAAGTCTAATCTATTGCCTCAGTTAGCTCCATGTTGCTAAAATGTGATATTTAGATTAACTTCTTTCTACAATTATTAGGTCTAAGTTTCTATGACAAACTTAATGAACCGCCTTTCTATTTTTGTGGACGGGAACAATATGTTCTACGCTCAACAAAAGAACGGTTGGTTTTTTGATCCTCGCAGGGTGCTCGAATATTTCAAAACTTCGCAGCCGAATGTCATCTTGATCAATGCTTTCTGGTATACGGGTCTGAAAGACCCCCAAGATCAAAGGGGATTTCGAGATGCTTTGATCAGTCTGGGTTACACGGTTCGCACTAAAATTCTTAAGGAATATTACGACGATGCTTCGGGCAGATATTCTCAAAAGGCTAATTTAGACATAGAGATTGTGGTTGATATGTTTAATACCGTGGATCAATACGACCAAGTTGTGCTGTTTAGCGGGGATGGGGATTTTGAGCGGGCGATCGAACTGCTCCGCTCGAAAAATACTCATATTACTGTGGTATCAACCGAAGGAATGATTGCTAGAGAGTTACGAAATGCTACAGATAGGTATATAGACCTAAATGAAATTAGGGAACATATCGAGAAGATGGATTATTAGTCATTAGTCAGTAGTTATTAGTCATTAGTCATTAGTCATTAGTTAGTAGTTATTAGTCAGCAGTTATGGGTTATGGGTTATGGGTTATTAATTATTCGTTATTGGCGCGAAACACGGGACTGGTGCCCCCGCCCAAAAACGCATACTTGCTTTCCGATAGGAGCCGCCAGTAGCCCAAAATTTTAGACTAAGGTTCAAGTTCCCAGATTCATCTGTGGAGTAAATCTAAAATCTAAAATCTAAAATCTAAAATCGACTGGCTGGAGGCTAAAAATCCAGAAAAACGGACAAGTAAAAATCAGGAAAACACTTTTTAGAGCTATGAAAACTCAACCAAGTCAAGACCGGATTATTATTTTCGATACGACTTTGCGGGACGGAGAACAATCTCCGGGTGCTTCTCTGAATGTGGATGAAAAGCTGACTATTGCCCGCCAGTTAGCGAGATTGGGCGTGGATGTGATTGAAGCGGGTTTCCCTTTCACCAGCACGGGAGATTTCGAGGCAGTCCAAAAAATAGCCCGATCGGTTGGCACGGAAGATGGGCCGACAATTTGCGGTTTAGCACGGGCGAGAAAGCCGGATATTAAAACAGCAGCCGAGGCTCTCAAACCCGCCGTAAATTCGCGAATTCATACGTTTCTGGCTACGTCCGATATTCACTTGGAGTATAAGCTGAAAAAGACGCGGGCTGAGGTTCTGGAAATTGTGCCGGAAATGGTGGCTTACGCTAAGTCTTTTGTGGATGATGTGGAGTTTTCGCCGGAAGATGCTTGTCGATCGGAACCGGAGTTTTTGTATCAGGTTCTAGAACGGGCGATCGCAGCGGGTGCGACTACTGTTAATATTCCCGATACTGTCGGCTACACGACTCCGAGCGAATTTGGGGCTTTGATTCGCGGAATTAAGGAAAATGTGCCGAATATCGATCGCGCAATTATTTCTGTTCACGGTCACAATGACTTAGGATTGGCAGTTGCTAACTTTTTGGAAGCTGTGAAAAATGGCGCCAGACAGTTAGAATGCACGATTAACGGGATTGGCGAACGGGCGGGAAATGCGGCTCTGGAAGAGTTGGTAATGGCGCTTTACGTGCGGCGTCAATATTATAATCCGTTCTTGGGCCGGCCTGCCGATTCTGAGGAACCGCTGACAAATATTGACTCGCGCCAAATTTATAAAACTTCCCGCTTGGTTTCCAATTTGACGGGGATGTTGGTGCAGCCAAATAAGGCGATTGTCGGGGCAAATGCTTTCGCTCACGAGTCGGGAATTCACCAAGACGGGGTGCTGAAAAATAAGCGGACATACGAGATTATGGACGCTGAGTCGATCGGCTTGACTGAAAATCAAATCGTGCTGGGTAAATTGTCGGGGCGCCACGCTTTCCACACTCGCTTGAAAGAGTTGGGTTTTGAAATGGCCGACGATGAGCTAAATAAGGCTTTTGTCAAGTTTAAAGATTTGGCAGACAAGAAAAAAGAGATTACGGATTGGGATTTAGAGGCGATCGCCAATAACGAAGTGCACCAAGCACCGGAACTTTTCCGCTTAGAATTGGTGCAAGTTTCTTGCGGCGACAAATCTCGCCCGACAGCAACTGTCACTGTGCGGAATCCGGCGGGTGAAGAATTGACCGATGCTGCGATCGGCACTGGGCCTGTGGATGCGATTTACAGGGCAATTAACCGGGTGGTAAACGTACCGAACGAGTTGATCGAGTTTTCTGTACAATCGGTAACAGCGGGCATAGATGCGATCGGGGAAGTAACAATTCGCTTGCGCCACGAAGGCAAAGTATTTTCCGGTCACTCGGCAAATACCGACATTATCGTAGCGTCCGCAGAAGCATACATCAGCGCTTTAAATCGCCTGTATCAGGCATTGCAGCATAGTGCTGAAAAATCCTCCGAACAGCCAACTCCGATCAGAAATGAAGTTGTTGCAGAAGCACAGCGCTGATAAATTTCTTGTCAGCCCTTTTTCTTGAAACCAACCGCAGACGAACGCACATAACAGCAGATATATCTAAATAAATCTGCGTTAATCCGCGTTCATCTGCGGTTAAAAATTAAAATCTTTTTTAGGATCGCGAATTAAATAACTTACAATTTTAATTGTTATTGTGGGATGGGCGTCTCGCCCGTCCAAAAAGGACGG
>NZ_JAUBTV010000033.1:0-70670 GCF_036705145.1 Microcoleus sp. B5-D4
TGAGCTGATTTTCTCTGTTTGACCCTCACGAGTGAGTGTCAGTAACATGATACCTCATCTTTCAGAGAAAGGCTATATCTACAGGCTTGAGCTAACCTAAACCACTTGTTTGCTGTGGACGACTCCTGCAGGAAAGTAAGTCTCCGTCTTTCTGTGAAGTCATGTATCTACGGTTATTGATTGCCATTTTTTTAGAAGGTTAATCGATTTTAGATTTTAGATTTTAGATTTTAGAATTGAAGCATTGACCCCACGGATCAATTCGAGGGCTTCTTTATCGGATACAGGTTTTTTATTTCTGGGTCCTGAGTCTGCGAAGGAATGAATCCGAGGGCTTGTATCCTGGATGCTTTCGGTCAGAGATTGACACAATCACCAAGATAGTGTATCTTCTCTAACTGGTAGTACACATCCAAGTTATGCAGTTAGTCGAAAGGCAAGTCATTAAACCAAATCACAGGTTTTACCCAGAAGCCGATCGATTGTCTTTGCTGTCCCACAAACTTTACAACTGCGATAACTACTATATCTACGGTCAAAACTTTTTCTCTGGCCAACCAACCAATGCTCTGGCTGTCGATCGTGCACTCAAAAAGAGCCTAAAACACAAAGCATTGCCGGCCCAAGTAACACACAAAACTCTCCCGTTACTGCTGAAAACATGGACTAGCTATCATAATGTTAAATTGGCGGGCGCGATCGCGATCGCCCCACTAAGTGTCAAGCAGCACCGAAAACCACTGATTAAAAAAATCCAGAAAAAAAGAGAGCAGGGGCGATATGTAGTTGTATTTAACTGTCAATCTCTTAGCAAAAAAGTAGCAAAAAAGCTTTTCCAAAAGAATATGTCAGTTGGTCAGGGACTAACATTTGGTGACCTTGAAAAGTTACCTAAATCTTGGAAATCCGGATTGTTGTCGAGGTAAGTTGTTAAGTTATTGAGGTAGTTTAGGAAAAGTTAGAACAAAACGCAAGTGTAAAGCGGATTATAACCCTGGCCGTAACGAGCTTCGCCAACATTAAAGAGCTATGAAACCCCTCCCTGGAAGAACGGTAAAATTCTACCTTCTAACTTGTACCTTCTAACTTCAAGAAACACCTTGTTTCTTGCTCCTAAAAATAAATACCTTCCCTTGTGCCAACAATCTTTCAGTCTGCTTATAACCGATCGCCCCCAATTATACGGGAAAGTTCAAAAATGCCGGGATCTGGCATTTTGGAGCCTATTAACGCATAAAAAAGTCAATTTAGCCAACAACTGAGGGCTCCCGTGTCCCCGGTCTGCTGGCGGCTAACTGCTGAAAGCCTCTGAGGGCAAGCAGCGCCCTTCCAGCTTTTGGCAGTAACGCAAACGAGGAAAAAACTGTCGTGAAATTCCACTGGCTACTACCGAGTTTCTTAAGTGTATTTTTGCTCGCCGGAGCCGCCGAAGCAGCTAGACTGCAATCTTGGCGGTTTGATGCTTCAGAGAACCGGCTTTACATTACAACAGACGGGGGAGTACAACCCAAGGCTCAACTGATTTTCAACCCGATGCGGTTGGTAATCGACTTGCCGGGGACGAGTCTGGGTCGTCCCTCGGTCAGCAGACCGCTCTCAGGGGCGATCGAATCGGTGCGGGTAGGGCAGTTTGACAACGATACGACCAGAATTGTGGTCGAGATCAGAGACGGGTTTACTATAGACCCCGAGCAAGTAAAATTCCGGGGTATTTCTCCGAGCGAGTGGACAGTGGATTTGCCAACGCCGGTGCGGGGAGGAACTCAAAATCCGATTTCAGAGCCAGGGGGAGAAAGGTTATCGGTTGAACCTTCAGCATCCCAAGCCCAGTCTGGCGAGGCGACTGTAGTTCAGAACGTTCAGGTGACGGCGGACGGTTTTTTAGTCCGCACTGCGGGCGGTCGCCCCCAAATTAATTTTGAACAAAGTCGGGCTGGGGACATCGCCACCCTCGATATTGAAGGAGCGAGTTTAGCGCCGGGCCTAAGCAGCCAACAGCCTCAAACGAACGGTAAGCACGGGGTTGACAAGATTGAAGTCCGGCAACTGCCAACAGACCCGCCCGTTACCCGCGTGACTTTGCGGATGAAGAGTCCTAATACTCAGTGGCGAGCGTCTGTGAGCAATTTGGGCGGGGTTGTGCTATTGCCTGGAAGTGTAAGACAGCCCTCGGTTCCCCGCAGCCTGACTGTAGCTCCTCCGGCGAGACAATCTCAAGGAAATTTAGCGAGAGTTCAGTCAATTGATTTAGCCAGTAACGGCACGCAACTGGTGGTGAGAACTGACCGCCAAGTCTCCTATACCAGCGGGTGGGATCAGGGGTCGAGAGCTTACTGGATTAGGATCGCCTCTAGTGTCCTGACCGGCGAAATTCCTCAGCTCGATGCCAACAGTCCTGTATCGTTTAGTGCCAGCCAAGAAGATGCGGAGACTGTGGTGGTTTGGGTGCAGCCACGATCGGGGGTAGAGGTAGGCAGGGTGACGAGACCCAACCCGCAGTTGCTGTCTTTGCAGTTGCGATCGAATGCTAGCGCGCAGCCTTTGACTCGCACTCCCAATTTGCAGCCTTTGCCGAGAAGGACTTTCGGCACCGATGAGTTGCCCCAAGCTTCAAACCGCCGCGCCGTAGTAGTGATCGATCCTGGTCACGGTGGCCGCGATCCGGGGGCAGTCGGGATTCAGGGCATTCAGGAAAAGGAGATTGTTTTGGATATCTCGCTTCAGGTGGCGAGGCTGCTGGAACAACAGGGGGTGCAGGCGGTGATGACTCGGACTGACGACAGGGAAATCGACCTGGAACCCCGAGTTTCTTTGGCGGAACGGGTGAATGCTAGTTTGTTTGTCAGCATTCACGCTAATGCGATTAATATGAGTCGGCCCGATATCAGTGGGATTGAGACTTATTATTTCAATAACGGCCAAGATTTGGCGAGGGTGATTCACGCCAGTATTTTGGAGGGGACGGGGGCGAGTGACCGCCGAGTGCGGCAGGCGCGATTTTATGTTTTGAGGAAGACTTCTATGCCTTCTGTTTTGCTGGAGGTGGGTTTTGTGACGGGTGCTGATGATGCTGCTAGGCTGTCTGACCCAGCTTACCGCAGTCAAATGGCGGCTTCGATCGCTCGCGGCATTTTGTTTTATCTTCAACAAAGATAATGGGCAGTGGGCAGTTGACTGTTGACTGTTGACTGTTGATTAATGTTATTGGTTATCTGTTATTAGCCACTGCAAACGATTAACAAATGACAACTGACAACTGCCAACTGCCAACTGCCAACTGCCAACTGCCAACTGCCAACAGACAACAGACAACAGACAACTAACTATTAACAAATGACAACAGACTCTGGACAACAAAGAATCGGTATTTTTGACAGCGGCGTGGGCGGTTTGACTGTTTTGACCCAGTTGTACCGACAATTGCCCAACGAATCGATACTTTATTTTGGAGATACGGCGAGGCTGCCTTACGGCACTCGCACGCCGTCAGAAATTGTGGAGTTTGTCCGCGAAATTATGGCCTGGTTGGTGGAACAGGATGTGAAAATGGTCATTATGGCCTGCAACACCAGTTCTGCTTTGGCGATGGAGATGGTGCAGGCTGAATTTGATATCCCGGTGCTGGGAGTAATTCTGCCGGGGGCGCAGGCTGCGGTGCAGCAAGGCAAGCGGATCGGGGTCATCGCAACTCCTGCGACGGCTGCTAGCAATGCTTATCGAAATGCGATTTTGGAGATGGACGATTCTTGCCTAGTTTGGCAGGTTAGCTGTCCGGCTTTTGTGCCGCTGGTGGAGCAAAACCGGATTCACGACCCTTATACTTGTGAGGTGGCTCGGGAATATTTGGCTCCTTTGATTCAGCAGCGCATCGATACGCTGATTTACGGCTGCACTCATTATCCGCTGCTGGCTCCTGTGCTGCGCTCACTTTTGCCTGCTGGGGTGACATTGATCGATCCTGCGGTACGGGTGGTGGCTGCTGCTGCCAGAGAATTGGAGCTTTTAGGGCTGCGGAATCCTGGTACTGCGCTGCCGACTCGTTTTTGCGTGAGCGGCCCCCCGCAGCAGTTTGCCCAGTTGTCGGTGCAGTGGCTCGGTTGTACTCCTGCTGTTGAGAAAATATCCCTGCCGACAGTTGTAAGATCGCCCGTCCCACTGGAATCTGCCGAATAATCCGGAAAATTTATAGATGAATCTAACCCCCCAAAACTCAGGTAAAGCTGGCTCTGGGGGGTTTAATTATTGCGATGTAACCTAGCAATTACACATCAATAGGTAATATTATTGAACAAAAGCTTTGATGAACAATGCAAATAATGTCCTATACGTGCTGGAGCTCTTCAGCCTTGAACCATGTCACCCTATGTATCACAAGCAGTTTTACTTGTAGACGGCTATAACATAATTGGACTTTGGCCTCGACTCCGAGAGAAGCGCGATCGCGACGAACTCGAAACAGCTCGCCGCGAGTTGATTGAGGTTTTAGTTAACTACAGCGCCGTTCAAGATTTTGAGGCTCGACTTGTATTTGACGCCCACTATCGAGATACTCCCGGCGTTAAAGAAATTATTACTAAAAATTTATCAGTGCACTACACTGACTTCGGTCAGACAGCAGATACTTATATTGAAAAATCTTGTGCTAGTTTGCGCTACGAGTTGCGATCGGTCAAAGGCAAAGGCCGCATGATTGTCGCCACCTCAGACCGAGCGCAGCAATTGACCGTAGTCGGCTACGGTGCCGAATGGATGTCCGCCGAACAACTAGCGGCTGACGTAGAATCCACCGCCCGCCGCAGCGAGCGCCGGCACAAATCCCGCAAACAAAATTCCAGTCGCTTTCTCGCCAGTTCCCTCGATCCAGAATCCCAGCAGCGCCTCGCCAAGTTGAGAATGGGGCTGCATTAGCTGCTGAAACCCGCTCCCTGTCTGACAAAAAAAAAGTTTCTCAAAGGCCTTGCCAAATCGAGGAAGTTCAGCTATTGTTAGTAAATGTGGGTAACAAAAACCCCCAATCCTCGGTAGCTCAGTGGCAGAGCGGTCGGCTGTAATGAATGCAAGCCTTTGGTATCAACCAAAAGCCCTAGTGACATAGCAGCTCTATCCGGTAACGGATACTGAAAAATCGGGTGAATTCAAGGAAACCGCAGCACTTCGGGTGGCGGCAATCTTGAGCCAAGTCTGGCGAAAGGCAGCGGTTACGATCGCAAGTAGCCGGAAAGGTGCAGAGACTAGAGATGAGGAGCCTAACCAATAAATCTCATAGCGCCCGACATCCGACGACAAATCACAAACATGATTTGTAGGGATGATGAAATAGTCCGCCCCCTTCGGAAACGTTGGGATAAGTGTAACCGATTGGTCGTAGGTTCAAATCCTACCCGGGGAGTTAGTAAAAGTCTGAAGTTGGAATTTTCCAGCTTCAGACTTTTTGTTTTTTAAGACTTGAGATGGTTTGGGGTCAAGCTTTCTGGTAGCGCCTTAATTCACATCCCTGTGAGTGTGAATTAACTCACCTTCCATAGGTATGGAAATATTCAACTTAGACAACTCCGGGTTTAATATCGCCTTGACAATACCAGAACTCACCATCACCTCCAAGCAACCAAGGGCTTGATGAAGAGCTACTCGTGCGTGTTGCACAGAAAAACGTTCCTTAAACACCAGTACCAACTGCCGATAAATTTGTTCAATGTACTGAGTGCGGCCCAAAATGTCAATCAGCAAACCGTAGAATCCTGTAACAGGCAAGCGCTGACCGTTCTTCACATAACACTTGATCTTGCTAATTTGACCAGCATCATAAACAGCGACAAACTCGACTTCCGCATCCAATAAATCTAACTGAAACACATTGTATGCCGAAAGTAGCCACGGAACCTCCTGCTGCGAAAAGCGTTGCATCACCTGTTTCATAGAACCCAAATCAAATCCAGCAATCACAGCTTGACCCAAAATATCATTCGTGAATCCGCCTTGAGCCAACCACTGAAAAGCTTTTTCCGGGCTTAAATTCAACCCAGAATCCCGCGCGATTTCCCTAGAATGCTCTTGTAAATCAGTGAACTGACCATTAGCAGCGTACCAGTAATCCGCGAACCGAATGTGCTTTTTAACTCGGCTGCGCTGATTGTGATCGTATTGAGTTTTCAGCCAGTTAGCCTCGTGCTTCTGCTGCTCTAGTTCCAAAATTGTGTAAGCGACTTCACGGGCACCAGTGTGAGCTAAAGTCATGCCAGCAGCTAAAATAGGGTCAGCAAAACCTGCCGCTTCTCCGACCAAAAACCAGTTTTCTCCTACTGTTCTATCAGCCAAAAATGACCAATCTTTTGTAGTTTCAATCTTTCCGGTACTGGTAGCATTAGCGATTAACTTGCTGATGCGGGGTTCGCTGTTGAGTGCTTGAGAGTATATATCCTCTGGCCGCTGTTTCATCTGCTTGTAATGTTCCGCAGGGCAAATAAAGCCGATACTGGTGCGAGTGGGGCCCAAGGGAATAAACCAAATCCACCCGTGACTCAAACTCATTACCTGTACGCGGGTGCCACCAACGCCAATTTTATCGGCCCATTCAGCGTTTGTCCAGTAGTCCCAGATAGCGATATTTTGCAACCGCGTCGGGCAGTGTGTTTCAATTCCTAAAACTCGTCGCAGCACGCCGATGTGGCCCGATGCGTCGAGGTAGTAGCGGGCAGTTATTTGTTCTTGCCGCAGGTGCAGGGCGGTAATGCGATCGCCCTCTATATCTACTTTAACAACGGGCGTTTCTTCTCTTACTAAACATCCCATTTCTTCCGCGTGACGCAGCAAAATTTCGTCATATTTTGCTCGATCGACTTGGAAAGCAGTTTGCCGTCTCTGTCCCTCAAATTTAGCAGGACGCCGCTCATCTTTAAACTGTTCAGGCTTGATAAAATTAAAATCCCAAGGATGCGGATCTGTTCCCCAGCGATAGGTAGCACCGATTTTAATTGGGAAGTCGGCTGCTTCTACTTTGTCCCAACATCCCATTTCTTGAAGCACATCACTAATTTGAGGCAATTGACTTTCCCCAACATGATCGCGAGGGAATTTTTCTTTCTCTAGGATTAGCACGCTCAGATTGGGATTGTATTTCTTGATCAGAGTGCCAGCAGTGCTCCCAGCGGGGCCGCCACCCACAATTACAACGTCGTAATGGCTCATATCACAGAGAAATAGTAGATGCTGAATTTGGGTATTGACGAGAAAAATGTCTAACTATTCTTAACTTGTAGGGGTTCCCCTCACCAACCGCTTTAAATGGTACAAACAGGTTAAAGAAACCCGCCCATCATTCGGTGGCTGAATAGTTATTTACAACAGGTTTTAGCTGAGATGTTGCACCAGTATCAAAAATTTGTAGGGGCGGGTTCACCAACCGCTTTAAATGGTACAAACAGGTTAAGTAAACCCGCCCCCACCCACGAAAAAGCCCCCGATCGACATTGGTGCAACCTTTCAGTTTGCAACAGATTTTATCCGACTGCTACTTTCTCATCTTCAGCTATGGGAGAAGTTTGAGCAATATCCAGATTCTCAGTCCAAGTGTGAGCGATATCCAAATTCTCTGTCCAAGTGTGAGCAATATCCAAATTCTCTGTCCAAGAGTGGATCAAATTCGGTTCTAGTTCATTCATGAGCGTAGAAGAATTGCTGTTAAGTTGTGACATGATAGGTCTCCTTGTAAGTAATAGATTTTGTCTAATTCTAAGATTGATCGGGTTCTAAAAGTAGCAAATTTTACATCTCGTAAGCTACGCAGCTTTTAAAGGTTGCAAAATCTCGCGGGGCTGGGCAAAAGGTTGGTCAAAGCTATGGGTTTTTGCATAAACCAGAAGTTCAGCAATCTGTTTCGTGAAAATTTCAAACAAATTCTCAACTATCTCAAAAATCTCTTGACGGCTCTCAATAGTCAGTGGTATGTTTTTGATCGATTGCTCAACATCCGGCGTCCCTGTAGTATGACCTGTTTCCACATCCAAATGAAAACAGCCAAAATAGATAAGCTCCTTTTTAGTAATTGATCGGAGTTCTTCGGCAATTGATGCTGTCGCTGACAAGAACACGTTACCCGATGCTTCTACCACTTCCAAAATTGCTAGCTTAGTGATTGGACTGGCTCCAAAAGCGTATCGAAAAATTTGATATGTTACCAACCGTGAAGCTTTTAGTTGTTCGCTCCAGACAAAATTCAAAGCATCGCTGAACTTCAAGGATTTGTTATTAATACCCAGTGTTTCCATGTCGGCCAAAAACCACAACCAGTGATGATCGTCTTCGTAAGTATGATTGTTGATCATTGCCTGAAGAGGATCGTTGGTTGGTTCTTCTCTGAAAATAGACTGGTTCAATTCACCAAAACTCATTGCAAAGTGAGCAATGCAGGGAGCGAAAGCTAGGCGTTGTCTTGGATCTATACTTTTGTCTCGCATAAACTCAAATAGCTCTGCTTTAGCAAATTCTTGCTTCTTCTTTTCAATCAATTCTAGGACTTCTTCCATTGTGATGCACCTGATTAATGAATCTATAGGCTAGTAACTTAATCACGACGCAAATGTGATTTAAATCAATAATTGTTGTGTTTGACATCACGTTTAATTATGTTCTCGATCGCCTAAACCTGCGTTTTCGTCCTCCGGGCGTCCCCTTCGTTGTTGGTTAGCGGACTCAAACGTTGAGCAAAACCTTGAGTATATAAAAATTTGTCTGTCATGTGTGCGATCGACATCACAGAATTTGTTACAATATGGCAATCAACTCGGTGAGGTGTCAGACCGTACATGATTAAGTCGGAGTTCAAACCAGATGTTTGGCTGTCCGCCCGTCCAGGCACTTTCAAAGTTTAGGCATCTCGCTATCTAAAAAATCCCTGAGTAATTACTTAGATTATAAGGTATCCCAAATTACCATACTTACAAAAAATACTTAAGTAGAGTTCGCCAGAGATTCGATCGACATCAAGCACGATGTTAACCCAACAATTAGTCACAGAATAAAAGCATGAATACACTTCCCGGTTACAAAATCACAGAAGTTGTTCAACTTGGTGTGAAGTCGATCATTTATCGCGGAGTCAGGGAATCCGATCGATCGTCAGTCATTATTAAAACACTCAATACCGAGTACCCCACAATAGAAGAAATTACCCGTTTGAGACATGAATACAAAATTAGCTCGAATCTCAAACTCGAAGGGATTGTCAAACCCCATAGCTTAGAAAAATATAACAACAGTTTCGCTCTGATCTTAGAAGATTGTGGCGGTCAATCTCTCAAGCACCATCAAGCGGGTAAAAGCATTAAACTTCATAAATTTTTGCCACTAGCTATTCAAGTGGCTCAAACTCTCGGAGAAGTGCATCAAAACCAGATTATTCATAAAGATATAAAACCCTCAAATATTATCATAACACCAGATTTAAAACAAGTAAAAATCACCGACTTTAGCATGGCGACGCGCCTATCGAGAGAAGTCCACCAAAATAGCAATACTATGGTGCTAGAAGGCACTCTAGCCTATATATCCCCAGAGCAAACTGGTCGGATGAACCGAGACCTCGACTACCGAACTGACTTGTACTCTCTAGGCATCACCTTTTATGAAATGCTAACAGGAGAGTTGCCCTTTAATTCAACCGACCCGCTAGAATTAATTCACAGCCACATTGCGGTGACGCCAGTTCCTCCCCATCAACTAAACAATCAAGTCCCGCAGATAATTTCATCCCTTGTCATGAAACTATTAGCTAAAAATGCCGAAGACAGATATCAAAGTGCCTTTGGAGTAAAAGCAGACCTGGAAAATTGTCTAACTCAGCTACAAACTACTGGCAAAATTGAAAATTTTATTCCAGGGACACTTGACAAATCTGGTCAATTTTTGATTCCCCAAAAACTTTACGGTCGCACACAAGAAGTCGCTGATTTGATGGCATCATTCGAGCGAGTCAGCTTTGGGAAGACAGAGATGGTGTTGGTAAGCGGTTACTCAGGCATCGGTAAAACCTCAGTTGTCAGTGAAATCCACAAACCAATTGTCAGGCAACGGGGTTATTTTATTGCTGGAAAATTTGACCAGTTTAAGCGGGATATTCCTTATGCTGCAATAACTCAAGCCTTTGAGTCATTGATGCAGCAGTTATTAACAACCAGCTCAGAAGAATTAACAATTTGGAAAGAAAAGCTGTTGTCAAAGCTGGGTAATAACGGTGAAATTATTATTGATGTCATCCCTTCAGTCGAACTAATAATTGGTTCGCAGCCTGCTGTTCCACAATTGGGGCCGACAGAATCTCAAAATCGCTTTAATCGATTGTTTAAAGAATTCATGAATGTGTTTGCCCAAGCCGAACACCCATTAGTTCTATTTTTGGATGATTTGCAGTGGGCAGATTTAGCTTCCTTAAAATTGATTGAGGAATTAGTTACTGACCAAGATAGCCGATATTTTTTACTGATAGGGGCCTATCGAGATAACGAAGTGAATTCGACTCATCCGTTAGTTCAAACTGTCGAAAAAATTCAACAGAGTGGTGCTGCTGTGCATCACATTATCCTCCCATGTTTAGATTTGAGCAGCGTCACTGAGCTAGTACGCGATACTTTGGGTAATCAAACTGAAAACTTAAAATCTTTGACCGAGTTAATTTTTAATAAAACTGGCGGAAATCCATTTTTTATAACTCAACTTCTTTCAACTATTCACTCAGAACAACTGTTAGTTTTTGATTTCACTGTTGGTGCATGGCAGTGGGACATCACGGAAATTGAAGCCGCTGGCATTGCAGATTACAGTGTCGTTGAATTAGTTGCTCGGAATCTGCAACAACTGCCGGAGGAGACGCAGCAAGTATTGAAATTAGCGGCTTGTATGGGCAACCGTTTTAATTTAGAAAATTTGGCGATTGTTAGGGAAAAATCGGGCCCGGAAACGGCGGCTCATTTATGGGATGCACTTCAAGCTGGTTTAATTCTGCCAATGAGCGATGCTTACAAAATTCCGATGCTTGATGAAGAAATAGTGAAAACACACCGGAGGGGCGGGACGCCCATCCCACAAAACAATCAAAATCATCCCGCAATTATGCAACGCTCAATTGATTACAGGTTTTTGCACGATCGCGTACAGCAAGCCGCCTATTCTCTCATCCCTGACTCCGAGAAAAAACAAACTCACTTAAAAATCGGCTCCATGCTATTGCACGGCGGGCACGGGGGCACCGCCCCTACGGCATCGGAGATAGCAGAAAATATCTTTGATATTGTCAACCAACTCAATATCGGGGTGGAATTCATCACAAATCAGGAACAGCGAACTGAACTAGCTAACTTTAATCTCATAGCAGGTAAGAAAGCTAAGAGTTGTGCCGCCTATCAAGCAGCGCTCAAATATTTTAATGCAGGTCTAGAACTTCTACCCGATGGAGCTTGGCAGAGTCACTACGATTTAATCATGGAAATCCATTCCGAAGCACTGGAAGCTTCGTATATAAATACCGATTTTGAGCGCTCATTTCACCTATCAAATGTTATCATGTCCCGCGCCAAAACTTTGCTAGATAAACTCCCCGTTTATGAGCTAAAAGTTATTTTTTACTTCAATCAAAATCAAGCCCAAGCTTCGATAGATATAGCTCTAGAAGCTTTGAGAATGCTGGGAGTGTACATACCTAAAAATCCACAAAAACTAAATATTTTAATGGAGCTATTTCGCACAAAACTAGCTTTAAGAAATAAGCAGATTGAGGATTTATTACAACTGCCACCAATGACTGACCCTAATAAAATTGCGGCTATACGGATTTTAACGAATATGGTTCCGGCTGCTTTTATAGCATTACCCGATATGTTCCCACTGATCGCTTTTAAAATTGTTACTCTTTCTCTTAAGTACGGGAATACGCCACTATCTAGTGTTGGGTATTCAAACTATGCTTCGCTCCAGTGTGGGGTGTTAGGCGATATGGATTCTGGATACCGATACGGTCAAATGGCTCAGGCACTTTTAGAACGATTCCACACCAACTTGTACAACTCTCAAATTTCACTAATTTTTAATGGTTTTATCCGTCACTGGTCTGAGCACGTCAGGGAAAGTCTTAGCGGTTTACTTGAGGGTATTCAGAGTGGACTGGAAACGGGAGATGTCAACAATGCTTGTTATTGTGCTAGTTTTTACAGCAATTATATATTTTTGAGTGGGGAACCTCTGGATTCTGTGGAGACTAAGCAGAGTCACTATATTCAAATGTTGGTGAATTATAAGAATGAATTTATGATTTATCAATCCCGAGTAGGGGCGCAAGTTGTCTTAAACTTGCAAGGTAAAACAGCCAATCCTTGCCTATTGACGGGCGAAAAGTTTAATGAAGAAACTATGCTACCAGGATTAAGGGAGGGTCAAAATAATCTGGTAATATTTGTAGTATATTTTTCTAAATCATGGCTAAATTATCTCTTTAAAGATTATGCAATCTCTGCTGATAATGCCATTATGGCATCAAATTATTCTGAGGCTGTGATGGGCATGATCTATGTTCCCATCCACAATTTTTACTATTCCCTAGCACTCTTAGCTTTGTATCCCACAGCTTCAAATTTTGAACAGAAAAAATATTTAAAAAAAGTTGCTTCGCTTCAGAAAAAAATGAAGCATTGGGCTGTGAACTCTCCGGGAAATTATCAGCATAAATATGACTTGGTAGAGGCAGAGAAAGCGCGAGTATTGGGACAATATGAAAAAGCGGCTCTGTATTACGATCAAGCAGTGAAAGGAGCTTCGGAGAATGAATACATCCACGAAGAAGCGCTAGCCAACGAACGGGCGGCAGAATTTTATCTGGCTCGCGGTCGAAACAAAGTGGCTCAGAGTTATCTAATAGATGCTTACTACGGCTATCTTCATTGGGGAGCAACCGCCAAGGTCAAACATTTGGAGTCAGAGTATCCGATGTCTTTACCCCCTGCATCGGCGGGAAAAGCCAGCGGAGATCGAACTATTACTAGCACTAATTATAGCACGAGCAGCAGTCACAGCAGTTTATTGGATTTGACAACTGTTGTTAAAGCATCTCAAGCGCTAGCTAGTGAAATTGTGTTGGACAAGTTGTTAGAAAAATTAATGAAAATGGCGATCGAGAATGCTGGGGCACAAAAAGGTTTTCTGTTGATGCCCAAGGAAGGCAAATTGCTGATTCAAGCAGCGGCATCGGTGGAGTCTTCGGATGTTGCAGTTGAACAATGCCCTAGAGTATCTCCTGCAGAGGTTTTGCCAATAACGGTGATTAATTATGTGGAAAAAACGCACTTAGATGTAGTTTTAAGTCAGGCTGCTAGAGAAGGTCTATTTACAGACGATCCCTATATTAAAAGGCAGCAAGTGAAATCTGCGCTTTGTACTCCTATTCTGAATCAAAGCAAACTCGTAGGTCTCCTTTATCTGGAAAATAATTTAGCTACTGAAGCGTTTTCTCCAACTAGGTTAGAAGTTTTGAAAATACTTTCTTCCCAAGCTGCTATCTCTCTAGAAAATGCGGTACTTGTTGCTAATTTGTCGGAGGCTAAGGAACAGTTGGAGGATTATTCCCGGACGCTGGAGGTGAGAGTAGAAGAGCGCACGCAGGAATTAAAGACTAAAGAAGCTAAGCTGCAAGAAGCTCAAAAACTGGCGCACCTCGGCAACTGGGAATTTGATTTGGAGGGGGATAAATTAACTTGGTCTGAGGAAGTATTCCGAATTTTTGGCCTTGACCCTAAACTACCAGAACCCACTATTTTAGAACACAGGAAGCAAATTCATCCAGATGACCTAAAGTTGTGGTTAGAGGTAGTAGAGCAGATTAGTCTATTAGGAAATCCTTGCGAGTATGAGATGAGAATTTTGCGCGCTGATGGAGCTGTCAGATATATTTATCTTAAGGCGCAAGCTATTTTTGATGGCGGTAAGGTGATTAAGTTATTTGGGACGATACAGGACATTACGGAGCGCAAGTTAGCGGAGGATGCTTTGCGACTGTCTGAGGGGCAATTGAGAGAAAAAGCGACACAATTAGAAGTTACTTTGTCCCAATTACGCTCGACGCAGACTCAACTAATTCAAACGGAAAAAATGTCTTCTTTGGGGCAGTTGGTGGCGGGAGTTGCTCACGAAATTAATAATCCGATTAATTTCATTTATGGCAATGTTCTCCATGCTAGCGATTATAGCTCAGATTTGCTGGGATTGATTGAGCTTTACCAGGAGTCTTACCCGAATACTAATCCTGAGATTGTTGCTAGAACAGAAGATATTGACCTGGCTTTTATTCAAGAAGATTTGCCTAAAATTCTAAAATCAATGCAGGTTGGGGTCGATCGCGTTCGCAATATTGTGCTGTCACTGCGGAATTTCTCGCGCCTGGATGAAGCCGAGATGAAACCAGTGGATATTCACTCCGGGATTGATTCGACTCTGCTAATTTTGCAGCATAGGTTGAAAAAGGATGCACTCGGACATGGCGTTGAGGTAGTTAAAGAGTACGGTAAACTGCCGAAGGTAAATTGTTATGCTTCTGGGTTAAATCAGGTGTTTATGAATATTTTGAGCAATGCAATTGATGCTGTGGAGTTAGGAGTTGGGCGACCGGATACAACTGCCAAACTCGAAAATCCTTTATCTCCAATCTTTGAGCGAAAGATTAAGATTCGGACTGAGGTATGCGACAAAAACTTGGTGAGAATTTATATTGCTGATAATGGTCGGGGGATGACGGAGGAAGTACGATCGCGAATATTTGACCCTTTCTTTACTACAAAACCTGTGGGCCAAGGTACTGGTTTAGGGTTGAGTATCAGTTATCAGATTGTAGTCGAGAAACACGGCGGGAAGCTAATGTGCTTTTCCGCGCCCGGTGAAGGGGCTGAGTTTGTGATTGAAATTCCCGTGAAGCAGTGAACTTTTTGTAAGGATCGTCAATTAAATAATTTCCCTTTTTTCTTGTGGGATGGGCGTCCCGCCCGCCCAGAAAGGACGGGCGGGACGCCCATCCCACAACAGTCATGAAAAGTGGATTTTATTTAATTCTCATCCCTAAGTTTTTATATATGTTTTTTTAACCGCCGATAAACGCCGATGAACGCAGATACAATTATCTCTGCGTTCATCTGTGTTAATCTGTGTTTATCGGCTGATATGTGCGGTTAAAACTTCTCAATTTAAATATTAAACATCGCGTTCTGTCCGCACCCATTTAGTCTGCCGCTTCAGGAGAAAACCTAGATACAAAGGGATTTTCCAAAGGATGTAAAAAGGTACAGATAAGAGAGTTGAGCCAGAAATATCGGCACGCCCGAATTTTGCCCAAGCGCCGACAATTGAAACTAAAATCAGTAATCCTTGTACTGCTAACAAGACGGCGGGAATTGGGGATGTTCCCAAAATTGCTGCTAGTAAAGAGGCGGCAAAAGCAGCTAGCCAGATAGCGACTAAAAGCGATAGGGGAGGGACGGATAAGTCGAGGGCGATCGCCAATAAGTCAAAACGTTTTTGCTCGACTGAAGCTGCTGTCAGCCGGGGAGTTTGAGTTAACAATGTCTGTATGTGACCGTGTTCCCACCTGGTTCTTTGACTTTTAGCTGCTTGTTGCTGCTGTGGCAAACACCCGGTGACGTTGGCTTCGGGGCAGAATACTGTTGGGTGTCCGGCGATCGCCAAATCCAAACTCATCTGCATATCTTCAACAATATTGCTGCTAGCTAGGGAAACTGATCGAATTATCGACCAGGGAAAAGCCATGCCAGTACCTGTTAGTAATGATGGGAATCCTAACTGTTTTAAGCCGCTGGGACGGACTAAGTTTTTCACAAGAAATGCTAAAGCAGAAATGGAATCTTTGGGAGTAGGATTTGGTGGCTGTTCCATTAAATAAGTCGCTTGTACGGGTCTTTGTTCAGCAATTGCAACCCTGGCTAATTTTTCTATAGAGTCTGGCTGACAGATGCAGTCTGCGTCAACCATGATGACGACTTCGGGGGGGTCTGATTCGATCGACTGCAAGCCAAAATCCAGTGCGTATCCTTTGCCCTTGCGTTGTGTGTCTTGGCGCTCGATCGCACTTGCACCGGAGTTACGGGCGATTTCTGCCGTGGCGTCCGTGCAGTTGTCAGCAATCACTAACAGGCGGTCTTGAGGTGTTAGCTGTGGCAAGATGGTGGAGATGGTGGCGGCAATTCCTGCTGCTTCGTTGTAAGCGGGAATTAAAACTGCTACTTTGGGGCGGGGCGCTTTAGTTTCGGCTGTCTCGCCCTCGCCGGACAAGAAAGCTGCACTGCATTCTAGAAATAGAACTGCAACGGGAATTAGAAGGATCAGGGCGATCGCCAATAGCACAACATCTATCAATAGGAATAGTAGCTGATTAATTTCCACAATTCTAGTACCTTAATTTAATTTTATTTGTCGCGTTCATTGAGTTTATTTAATCTTATTGCACCTTTGTTAACTCACGGCGCCACGCTATCTAAAGTATAGCCATCCTCAATCATTTGTAAATTTCTTACTCCCTCGCCTTGATAAGGGGAGGGTTGGGGTGGGGTCAAAAATTTACGACTCCTGCAAGGATGGCTATATCATCATATCATGCCCGCAAAAAATCACCCTTCTCACATTTGTTGTGAGAACTTAAGTCCTCCTAAAACTACTAGGACTAGCCTCATCCCTACAAATTAATTTGATTGCGGTTGTGTGGTCGCCAATAATATCATATCATGTCAATTCTGACAATGTTAAATCACTCAATTTAATTACACCTCAAACAAGCCCAGACAGCAGAAACCTGGTTTCTTTTAGAAACCAGGTTTCTAGGTGTTCTATTTTTAATCCACTAAACACTTAGTCCATGTTTAACATCAAATCCGGTTGCATCGGAATAATAAAATCGAGTCAAGAGTTAACACTCAACCATTCAGTTTTTCGACACCGAGTCAACTGTCAACTGTCAACTGTCAACTGTCAACTGTCAACTGTCAACTGTCAACAATCATTTCCCTCCTGCAACCGGAATTGATATAACTCATCCCCTGTGGGTGGGCAGTCACAAAGCAATCTCCAAACTGAAAACTATGTTCAAGCTACGCTGCATCGCGGATAGCAACAGGTTCAGATTTTTTGGTGGTGAACTGTGCGGGGGGTGCAAATTCTCTGAGATATCTCGATATCGATCGCAAATATCCCACTTCTGCTTGAATCGAATCCAGGGTAGAAAGACTCTCAACTAAGTCATCAAACTCATCTGCCGTAATTCCAGCACTGTGCAAGACTTCTTGGTTAAGCCGCCCGCAAATTCCTTGTAGGAGGAGTTCGATAATCTCGCTATAGTCAGCGATTTCCGTTCCGTAACCTTGCAATTTCTTGGGATTGATTCCCCACTGCAAAATCTTCAACAAGTCTTCGGGGGCACTCCACGCAAAAGAGGAAGCAATCACTTCTTTTTCCGCTGCGACAAGAGCGTGCTTGATTTGCACTTCGGGGAAATCTGGATCGATGATTAAGCTTTCCAGCTTCGATACTTGTTTATCTAACACGCGCAAAGAAAAAGGAGCTAATTCTACACTCACCATGTCGCCAGCATCGTTAACACTTCTAAAAGGATCTTCCAAGACATTAATTAGAAGGTGAATATCGGTAGGTTTTTTCCAGTCAAATTGTCCTAGGAAAAACGGTTCTTCATATCCCGGCAAAAGTCCTTGAAAATAAATCGGCAGATTTTTGCCTGATTCAAGAATTTTATAAAGAGCTACTTCCAAGGTTTCTGTCGGCCAACCGAGATTACTTACGGCAACAAATTTCAGTTTTCCGGGAACGGAAACAATCAGAGAATTCAGCAATAAATGTACGGCTTCAAAAAGATTTTGAGCAGTTACGTAGCGGTGGGGAGCGTGAACGTTGACAGTTTTACCTTGCTCTACTTTTTTGGACATTTGCTCGCAGAACAAGCTATTTTCTAACATATGAGTAAAGCGAACCATCCCGTAAGTGACATCTCCTTCTTGAGCTGCTTTGGCAAATTGCCATTCGGCAAACTTCTTCGAGGCGGCGTAAACTTCGGTTGTAAAATATCGAGATGTTTTGCCTGTGGAAGAGAAGATGCAGTGTTCTACGCCGTATTCTTCGCAGAGTTGGATGATGTGTTTACATCCTAACAGGCTGGTTGTAACTGTTTCTCGGATTTTGATTTCAGCTAGTCCGGGTTGGCGCTGGGCTGCTAGGTGAAAAACAATTGCTGGTTTTTCTACCTCAAATATGTGTTTGAGCGCCTCGAAGTTGCGAATGTCGGCGGCATAGAAAGTTACTGCACCTTCTTGGGTAAAAAGCGGGAGATTTTCTTCGGCGTTTTGACATCGGGCGTTGTCTGCGGAAATGATTTTAGTTGCGCCTAATTCGAGGAGTTTTGCGATTAAGAAACTGCCGACACATCCTTCTCCACCGGTGATGAGGATGGTTTTTCCTTTGATTTGGCTGCTGCAGGCGGATGCGTATAGGTGAATAGTGCGATCGCGCACGTCGCTAAAAGGTTCGCTTTCTAATTGTCCGTCGGCTTGATAGGCGGAGATTAGCTGTGCGGTGAGAGTTTGTAAAACCGCGAGGATTTCAGGATCTTGGGGTTCCGGGGAACCGGGCGGAACTAGCTGCTGGATGCGATCGATTATTTCGGCTTTGCTGGCACCTTCAAACACTTCTCTTTGGTTAAATGCACTCTTCACTTTTTTGCTCCTTTAAATTCTAGAAATACCGTTGCTGATAAGCGAGTTGTTAAACAAATTATCGAGGGACAGAATCTTTAAAAGTCTGCTTGGTTTTAGGATTTTTTCGACGGAAAGCTACTTAATCGGAAAGACACGCCCTCGGCTCTGCTTGTAGTTTTATTAAGCGCTTTTTTAACTTGCTTATTTCTGCGAGCGGCAAATATCGGCAAAGTCGGAATGTTCTATGTCGAAAATTTGTCACTACAACTATATACTTAAATTGCTGAGTGTTGGCAATACTCCGAAGATATCTTTACTATTTCTTTGCAATAACCTGCGAGTTTTCACGCAATTTTAAAGTTTATGTAAAGTAGGGTCTAGGTTTAAAAAACTTAACAATACACTCGGCATTGATTATAGCATTTTACTATTTAATTAAAATGTATTTTTTGTTACTAACTAAAGGGAGATTTTAAGTAAAAATACGCATGAAAGCCCTCATCAAATATTTTCGTCTGCTGAAAATCTTGTTACTTGATGGGTGGGGTAGTCCTGCTGTGCCTACCCCTGTATGTGTGCTGCTACTAGGCGCGAACGGTGCGTTCTTTTTTGCTGCCTTCAAAGCCGCGAGCGTCGGCAACATCGTAGCCTCCTGTCCGCAAGCGACGGTCTAAATCGCTGGCTTCGGGAGAAATTTTTGCTGCTTCTTCGATCGTCACTCTGCCTTCAAGCACCAGTTTGTAAAGACCCTGGTTGATAATCTGCATTCCTTCGTAAGTATCATGTTCCATTAATCGGAAAGCTTCATCATCAGCACCTTTCATCAAGTAATCGTGCATGGCAGGTGTATTCACCAAAATATCGTGAACTGCTACCCGACGGTTATCAACTGTTGGCAGCAAAAGTTGGGCAATTACCGCTACTAAAGAATCGCAAATTTGAATCCGCATCGCCTGTTGTTCCTCGGGTGGGTAGAGGTTCAACAACCGATTAATAGCGTTAATGGCGCTGCGAGTGTGGAGAGTTCCCAATACTAAGTGACCAGTTTGAGCGGCTTGCAACGCTGTATTGATGGTAACGCGATCGCGCATTTCCCCGATCAGAATTACATCTGGATCTTCCCGCAAAACAGCCCGCAAAGCCTGCTGAAACTCGTGGGTATGCAAGCCGACTTCCCGCTGGCTGACCAAGCATTTTTTAGAAGGGTGAATGAATTCGATCGGGTCTTCAATTGTAACTACGTGCTTTTGCTCCATCTGATTGAGGTGGTCGATCATCGCAGCTACGGTTGTCGATTTCCCCGAACCGGTAGGCCCTGTAACCAATATTAATCCCTGCGATCGCAAAATGATATTTTTGAAAACTTCTGGCAACCTCAAGGAATCGATAGTAGGTATTTCCAAACTAATCAACCGCAATACTAGGGCACCGCCGCTGAGGGAATCAAAACAGTTTAGCCGACACCGCACGAAGCCCGGGTAAAAAATTGCTGAATCTAATTCCTTGGTAGTTGCAAACTGTTTTCGCTGTTCGGGGGTGAGAATTTCGGCTAGGTAATTTTCAAAAATTTCTGGCGTTACTTTGGGGTGGTTAGTTGCTACTTGCATCACGCCCCGAATCCGAAATCGAGGTACTTGGCCGACTCGAATGTGAATGTCGGAAGCTCCTGCGCTATGGGCATCTCTGACCATTTGTTCGATCGTACTGACGGGTGTCTCAACAGACCGCTTCTGGGCTGCGGGGGGCGCACTCGGCGCTGGTGCAGGAGGTGGCGCGGGAGTTGCAGCCAAGGGCGGGGGCGGGGGCGGTGTTCGGCGGGCTTGAGCCTCTGGTCGAAGGGGTGTAGGATTGTTTAATGGGTTCATTTTTTGGTCTCCAGTCAGTCTATTTTAGATTTTAGATTTTAGATTTTAGATTTACTCCACAGATTAATCTGGGAGCAGGAACTAGAGTCTAAAATTTTGGGCTCGACCCTGACTGAGTGTACGTGGCAGGGTATCCGTTTTTGGGCGGGGTCAATGTAGATTTATTGCGAAAAAATGCCAGATTTCTAATCTAATCGCTCTCCGCTAATTCGGTGCTAAATGCTGAGAATAATTTACAATTAGGCTTGATGGGGCGATCGAGTAATTAACAATTTCAACTCCTATGAACATCGGTCACAAAATCGCCGACTGGCTCGAAAATCGCGCTGTTACCCCTGCCTACGCGGGTTGGCTGCTGTCGGGGATGACGGTTTTCTTTTTTGGGTCAGCGACTAATACAATGTCTGGGTGGCTGTACGTGCTCAGCGGTGGGGGTTTAGCGCTGTTGGGAGTAGCGGCGGTTTTGCCGGGAAAATCGCTCCGTTCGCTGGAAGTCCGTCGCCGCCCGATCGAACCGGTGAGTGCGGGCGATCAAATCACCGTCGAACTAGAAATCGAAAATCGCGCCCGCCAACCTAAGACTTTGTTGCAAGTGATAGACATCTTGCCGTTTGTATTGGGAGAACCGGTCGTCCGCCCGATCGAAGTCATAGAGCCGAACAGTATATACAGGGATACATACTATCTGGAAGTCCGGCAGCGCGGCGTCTATCGTTGGCAAGAGGTAAACTTGAGGACGGCGGCACCTTTAGGGTTGTTTTGGTGCCGGCGCAGTCGCGCAGTCAAAGCGCTGGCGGTTGTCTATCCACAAGTTTTGCCGTTGAGCACTTGTCCTTTGATCGATCGCATCGGTCAAGAAGACAGCCCGCAATTTTACAATCGCAGTCGATCGCAAACTGCTACCGAAGGCCTCACCCGCAACCTGAGACCTTACCGCCACGGAGACCCCACCCGCCTGATTCACTGGCGCACCAGCGCCCGCTACGGAGAACTGCGGGTGAGAGAGTTAGAAGTTGCAGCAGGCGGTCAAGAAATTATTATTGCTCTCGACAGCGCTGCGGCGTGGCAGCCAGAAGAATTTGAACGAGCCGTGACAGTAGCTGCGTCTCTTTACTTCTATGCTAGCAAGCGCCTGTTAAACGTCAAACTTTGGACTGCCGGGACTGGACTTGTTTCGGGGAACCGGGTAGTTTTGGAAACTTTAGCGGCGGTTAATGCTGGGGAAGATGCGATCGATAATCGGTCGAAACTGCCGATAATTTGGCTGACTCAAAACTCTGCAAGTTTAAGCACTCTTTCCCCTGGCAGCCGCTGGGTACTCTGGCCGTTGGCAACTGCTGAAACCGGCGAAAAAACGTTAGTCAAACACGATTTACCGGGTTTGAAAATTCGCTCTGACCGACCGTTAGAACTTCAGTTACAAGATACTCTGGAAAGAGCGATTAGTTATTAAGATAGTCCACGAAAAAACCGGTGAAAGAGCGATTAGTTATGAAGATTGACTTGATTAATCTAAAACCTCAAGAACCATGATACACTACAGGAGTGTAATTGATAAAGTTAAGGGTCTTACAGGGTCTGGCAATTGCTTGGCAAGTTAAGAGCAAGAGCAGCTTAGATTACTGTGACTCCGGTCATAAACATCATATCTCATTCACCAAACAGGAGAAAAAATGACTTTCTGGGATAAATTAAAGCAGAACGTATCACAAATCAATGTTTCTCTGCAAACCAATATTTCCAAGTTTAAAAACAATGATTTTGCTGATGCCTCAATGGCAATATGTGCATTGATTGCTGCTGCTGATGGCACTATCAATACCGAGGAAAGACAAAAAACGGCTGCTCTAATAATTTCCAATGAAACACTCCAAATTTTTCCGGCGTCGGAGTTAAAGCAAAAATTTGATTTTTATTGTGAGAAGCTCTCACAGGACTTCGATTTTGGTAAAATTGAGGCTATCCAAGCGATAGGGAAACTTAATAAAAAACTAGACCAAGGTCGTGCCGTCATCCAAATTGGCATTATTATCGGTGGTGCGGATGGTAATTTTGACAAAGATGAAAAGAAGGTTGTCAAAGAAGCTTGCCATGCTGTGGGCATTAATCCTGGGGAATTCGATCTCTAAATTCAGCTATTTCCTGGTTCTAGCCCATCAATTATTCAAGGCTTTATATCTGCGAATAGCATTGTTCATTGAGTTTATTTGCTCTGCATGAAATGAGGGAGGCATTAAGCTATGAACAGTATGAACGAGTCCATTGTGCATGACATCGGTCGGAAGTGCAGAATGATCGAGTCCTAGTGTATGCCCTATTTCATGGGCAATGGTATTTGCAATTAAGTTAGATAGTTGATTGAGACTAAGGCTGGCATTGTAAGAAGCATAGAATACTTGGTCAATCCGAATAATCGCCCGATCTGTAACCATTCCCGATTTGAAGCTAGCCACGCCGAGATAGTCAACCGGCTGGCTATCCACGAATATATAAACATGGGTAAAATCTTCGCCCCACTCTTGGCGATCGGGGGGATCAGATGTCAAAAATACTTTGATGCTTCTAAATGCGCCGTAGAGTTTGGAGAAGGCGTCCATCAACAGGGAAAAGATCGCTTCTTTATTTTCGGGTGCGACATCCATTCCTGATACATCTACCCAAATGCAACGGCGAAAATCGCTATCTTTATCCCTTAGAACTCCTCCACAGGAAGGGCAAAACTCCCACTCAGGCCGGATACGGGAACGACAGCCCTGACAACGGAGTTTGGGGGGTTTAGTCAGGTTTAGCCGTTGAGAGAGGGGGAGTTTTAGCTGGCGATTGTGTTTGGTTAAGTCTAGGCGATCGTACAGAGACATTGACTGATTGTAGGAATTTTTTATCGTAGTATTCTTGTTAATTTGAGCTAATTTTAGCTAAGGCTATGGGTTGAGTTGATAGTTGCCACAGTCTCCAACAAAATGCTCCGATTTCCCTATTTTAATATTCCTTTCAATCTGGCCTGCTTAATCCAAGCGGGAAATTCATTCAGCAGTCTTTCATACAATTGTTCATCAGTGATTTTCCCCAAATCGTCTAAATGAAAAAAGTTAGCGTTATCAACCAGCCGGCCACCCATACTATCTAGTCTTTCCAGAATTCCATAGTTAAAACCAGCCAATCCCACAAATTGCCAAAAAATCGGATATTTTGCAGCTTCAACTATAGATTTTTTAATTTCTGGCTCATTAGTAACGCCTCCATCACTGAGGAAAACAATAAATGTAGGCAGTTTACTAGGCTTTTCCTGAGTATACTTTTTTATGACATCTTGTATTACCAAACTTTCATTGTTTCCGCCGCCTAATTCCAGCATCAGAGAAGGCATTTTAAAAACAAGTAAAGCTCTCTTCATTTCGCCGGCTTTTTTTGTGATATAGCCATCAACATTTGTCTCCGTCACCGAGCTTGTTCTTTTGAATGTTGAGCCAAAAAACCAAACATCTAATGTAGCATCATCATCTAGTCTGCTAGCTACTGGAACTATTCTTTCAAGGAACGCTTGCACTGCACCAGAACTATATTGATGGCTCATAGAGCCAGAAATATCCAAAACCAAAGCAACTCTTGCTAGGATATCATCAATTCCTTTCTTTTTAAGACAAATATCTACTTTGGCTTTTAAAAGGCTGATGTCTGCTTTTTTTGTAATATCAATAGGTTGCTGTTGGGTTTCTTTTTGATGAGTTAGTACAGAACTATCTACTTTCTTCTCTTCCTGTTTAGTCTCGACAAAATACCTATCGACAAAACTTTGCAAGCCGGCTTTATAACCTTCTCCTACTGCTCGAAATCTCCATTTTAAGTCTTTTCTATACAATCTGCCAAACTCCAACGCTGTCTCTTGAGAAAAAGCTTCTTTTAAATCGTACCGAGCTAACTCGACTCCTGTTTCCTGGTTGTAAAGCCTGATAAACGCATTTTTAACTTGGCTGAAATTTTGATTTTTTTCCAGCCCTTCGTGAATAGTGACAACAAAAACTATTTGCTCAATAGCAATCTTGACTTTTGTCAAATCTACGTAGATCGTCTCATCATCATCTTCGCCTTGCCCAGTTCTGTTATCTCCTGAATGTCTTAAAGAGCCATCCAGTGATTTCAGATTATTATAGAATACAAAGTATTTTTCATGAATTATTTTGCCGGCAGCACCTAACATAAACACAGAAGCATCAATATCATAGCTTGGGCCAACCTGGCTCACATCCCAACCTAAGCCAATCGCCACGTGTTTTAAATCGGGAGCAGCTTTAGAAAGATTTAACCTTTCACCTTTGGTTAATTGGATTCCCATTCTATTGGTTTTCCTTCAATGCAAATTCGGCTGATTAGCTATTGTCAACAAAAAAAGGTTTCGATCGTTGTTGTCCACTTCTGATTCCAGGAAGTAAGGAGCATCTATGTACCGAAGGAGTTGTTAAGCATAGGTTTTCACAAGTTCCTGTAACCCATTAACCTTAACACCGTTACCGATGGCTGCCATTTTCCACTCATTATTATGCTTGTAAATTTCTGCCATCAGCATCCCCGTCATGCCTTTGTATTCAGAACCTGATAGGTTATATTTGGCGAGCTCTTGATTATTGGACGTATTAACCAAACGCACAAACGCATTTTGAACTTGTCCGAAGTCTTGCTTGCGTGCAATGCAATCGTAAATGTTAACTGTAAATACCAGTTTGACAATTTGCGAGGGAATTCGAGATAAATCGACGAGAATTTGCTCGTCATCTCCCTCTCCCGCTCCAGTCAGATTATCACCTAGATGCGTAATAGCTCCTGAACGGTGGGAGAGATTGCCAAAATAAACGATATTGGTCATATCATTCACTTTGTCATTTCGATCTAAACAAATCACTGAGGCATCCAAGTCATAATCGGGAGCACTGCTAAAAGCCCCAAACAAACCCCCACCTGAGCGTTTCGCCACATCCCAGCCTAATCCGCAGATCAGTTTTGTTAGCCCTGGCGCTTCTTTGGAAAGCGAGATGCGCTGTCCTTTTTGTAGGTTAATTCCCATGTATTTTACCTTTTAGCTATAGCGATCGAGTAATGCTTGTAAACCACCTTGATAGCCGGCTCCCACTGCATTGAGACGCCACTCACCGTCTTTCCGGTAAAGTTCAGCCATGATCAGTGCCGTCTCTATGGAATAATCTTCTACAAGGTCATAGCGAACAGCTTCCTGTTGTGTTTGGGCATTAACGATCCGCACGAAGGCATTTTGCACCTGACCAAAATTTTGACGGCGTTGCTGTGCTTCATGGATGGTTACAGTTACAAGAATTTTTTGGACATCATTAGGCACTTTTTTGAGGTTGATTTTGATAACTTCATCATCCCCCTCGCCCGCCCCCGTGAGATTATCTCCCAGGTGCTGCACTGATTTGTCGGGATCTGGACTTGTGAGATTGTTATAAAAAATGAAGTGGTTATCAGAAATTAATTTTTCGTTAGCACCTAAGAGGAACAATGATGAGTCTAGGTCAAAGTCAGAACCCGTGTCTGTAGCTTTAACGTCCCATCCCAGTCCTACGAATACTTCTGAGAGACCGGGTGAAATTTTTTCAAGCGATACCCGTTGTCCTTTTGTCAGAGATACTGCCATGATTCAATCTTCCTCTTTATTAGAATTAGAAGTGGTTATGGAGGGAGGCGCGGACTGGAAAACTTTATTAAGTTTTTGCTGGAAATAGTTAAAGAATTTTAAATCTTAAATAATAAGAATATTAGCTAACTGTGCCGATGTCAATAGGGGTTACAACTCTTAATTATTTTTTTTGTATGAGTACAAAGCAATCATGCCCTGCCTCCCACAGTTGTGTAATCTCAGCTTGGGTTATTGTGCTTGTGTATTTTGACAAACTCTCGGAACTTCGCCCTGTTTTGTGATGCCAGTGACCATTACCAGGCCGTTTCCACAAGGCCCTCCGCTGGGAAGTCTCCTGCGTTGCAATACCATCGACTTGTGGCGTCGATGGTGTTGCGACGGATTCCCAACGCTTGAGCAACTTCGATTTTCTTCATGCCATTTAACTCGATCGCTGGAATGACCTGATCAAAAAGGTATAAATGTACAGTTTGGGCCCCAAAGTCGGCGCGATCGCTCTGCAAAACTGGCGACTAATTGTAGTCGATTTTCTAACCGACGAAAGCGGTTGCTATACTTTAATTTAAATGCCGATCGGCTCGAATCGAACTCTTTGCCTGACAATAAAATCTCAATCCCTATCACTCTCTTGTTTCGGGGAGAATTTCGACTACATACTCCGGTACATATTCTGGTCGATTCTCTGGCCGATTCGGGGGCAAATTCTTGGGCAAATTCTCCGGTGGATGTTCTAGTCTGACTCGCCGGATCGGAAGATTTGCAATTAGTGCTGTGGCCCGCTGGTCGCTCTCCAGCGAGAACTCAGACCCGGTGGTATCGATTTCCACGTAGCGAGACACCACCTCTAGAATTTCTCGGCGCATCGACTCAACCATTTCTGGGCTGAGTTCTGAGCGGTCGTGGGCTAGAACCAGTTTGAGGCGCCGTTTTACCTCGTCGCGGCTGTTGTCAGGGGTGCGCGGGAAAAGTCGTTCGAGAAGTGTGTGTATCATGGGTCGGGCTGGTTTGTCAAGGGTTAGGCATAGAAAACGTCATACCATTTTCGATTTTCGAGTTTCGATTTTCGATGGGGGAATAAGTGATTCCCGTCAGGTTGGGAGCTGGTCTACAGTTTCATTCTTTTTGGGAACTGGTGTGAGTGGGGGAAATTTTGGGGTAGTTTTTGTGATGCGGTCGCTGCTGTTAAAGATCGATCGCCAATGAGCACATCACATAATTTTAGTATTTAAGAACTTGCGGAGGCGAGTAAAGAAGTTTTCCCGACGGGGATTGAGATCTAGAAAATCAACTTTTTCGCCTTCTAAGCGGCGGGCAATATTGTCGAAGGCAGTTCCAGCTAAAGAGGCCGTTTCCGACAATACTAATGGTTCGCCTCGGTTGGTGGAAACGATGACGCGCTCGTCGTCGGGAACCACGCCTAACAGCGGAATCGCGAGGATTTCCCGCACGTCTTGCACCGACATCATATCATTTGCCAGCACCATTGCGGGTCTGATCCGGTTGACGATCAGGTTGATTTTCTTGACGTTGTTGGCTTCCAGCAGCCCGATGACTCGATCGGCATCTCGGACAGCAGCGATTTCGGGAGTTGTGACAATTATCCCTTCTTGAGCCGGGGCGATCGCATTTTGAAAACCTTGTTCAATTCCAGCAGGAGAGTCGATCAAAATATAGTCGTACTTTGCTCCCAACATCCCCACAAGCTGCTTCATTTGCTCAGCGCTGATGGCATCTTTCATCCGAGTTTGGGCCGCCGGCAACAGCACCAAGCGCGGCTGCCGCTTGTCTTTCACCAAAGCTTGCTCTAATCGGCACTCTCCAGCGAGAACTTCTAATGCCGTGTAAACAATTCTATTTTCTAAGCCCAGCAGCAAGTCTAAATTTCTGAGACCGAAATCCGCATCAATTACGGCAACGTTGCGTCCCCGCTTAGCTAAAGCCATGCCGAGATTGGCTGTGGAGGTGGTTTTTCCTACCCCGCCTTTCCCTGATGTAACAACAATAATGCGAGCCATAAGCGATTTTTAGATTAGTTATTGCTAATTGGTAATTGGTAATTGGTAATTGGGAATTGGTAATTGGTAATTGGTAATTGGTAATTGCTAATTGGTAACAACTAACAAATGCCAACTAACAACTAACAACTGTCAACTGTCAACTGTCAACTGTCAACTGCCAACTGTCAACTGTCAACTGCCAACTGTCAACTGTCAACTGTCAACTGCCAACTGTCAACTGTCAACTGTCAACTGTCAACTGTCAACTAACCATTACCCCCGACTAACTGCGATTTGTCAAAATCAGAGGCTCTACCGATCCGAATCCCTTGAGGCGTCACATAGGCGACTTCCGGGAAAAACTGAGCGGGTGAGGTTTCTGGGCCTCTGGCAACATACTTAGCAATCCTAATCACCATCGGTTCCATCTGCAAGGTCATAATCACGCTTTTGGTGTTGCCACCGGCACCGGCGTGCACGACTCCCCGCAAACGGCCCCAAACTAGGATATCGCCTCCGGCGATAACTGAGCCGCCGGGATTTACGTCTCCCAAAAGTACGACGGTGCCCGGATGGCGAATTTCTACGCCCGATCGCACTGTCATCTGCAAATATAAAGGTTCCGCCAGCGATTGCGGTTTTTCAGCGGCGGCTTTATTCAGGGAAGAAACCGGAGGCTGCTGTTCTACACAATAGCCTGCTGTAGCTGCGGCAACGGCGGTTTGGCGGCGACTGGTGTGGACTCGTTTGAGTTGCAGTTCCACTTCGGAGAGGGCATCGGCGATTTCTTGTAGTTGGCGGATATCTAAAAGTCGATCGTTCCCCATCAATTGTACTTCTGCGTTTGGCTGCCAAAAGCGTTCTCCCGCATTCAGCCTGACTTTTAGCTGCTGCCAAAGTTCAGTCCAAGTCGAGGCGGAAGCTGTTGCGGGTTCACTATTGGTTTCTGGGGGGAGTAGCAACAGTAGCTGTCCATCTTCGGTTTTGAGTCGGACTTGCAGCTCCAAGCTGACTTCGGGTGTTGATTGAGTGGCAGGGGCGGAAGTAGCTCCGGCGGTGGCATCGGGTGTCATGGACAGGTCTGAGTTCAGGTAGGGACAGGTTAACATCAATATTAGCCTGAGTGGTCATTAGTCATTAGTCATTAGTCATTAGTCATTAGTCATTAGCAGGGCACTCCGCGCGCACTTTAGACAATTATAGGACTTACGCCTGGGGGTCTAGAAACCGGGTTTTTTTTACAAAAATACTTCGTTGCAACCCGCAGATTCGGTAAAAAACCCGGTTTCTTCGATCGGTGTATAAATCTTGAATTACTGATTACCAATTCCCCATTCGCCATAACCAATTCCCCATTCGCCATTACTATATGCAGCAAATAGAACGTTATCGCGGTAGTCTTCTGGGTTTGGCAGTTGGTGATGCTTTGGGTACAACTTTAGAGTTCTGTCGCCCCGGAACGTTTGCGCCTATTAACGATATGGTTGGCGGCGGCCCGTTTCGACTAGAACCGGGCGAGTGGACGGACGATACTTCGATGGCGCTTTGTTTGGCCCAAAGTTTGATTGAGAAGCAAGGTTTCGATCCTGTCCATCAGTTAGAAACTTATGTGCGGTGGTGGCGAGACGGACATTTGAGCAGTACGGGTGAATGTTTTGATATTGGCAATACGGTGCAACAAGCACTTTGGAAGTTTGAAGATACAAGAAAACCTTATTGCGGTTTTACCGATGCTCAGACTGCTGGAAATGGTTCGATTATGCGTTTGGCTCCGGTGCCTTTGTTTTATGCGAAAAATCCTTTGGAAGTCATAGATAAATCTGGAGAAAGTTCGAGAACTACTCACGCTGCTGCTACTTGTGTGGATGCTTGCCGCTATTTTGGTAATTTAATTGCGGGGGCTGTGAATGGGGTTGCTAAAGATGTGTTGCTTTCGGAAAGATATTGTCCGATTGGTGGCTATTGGGCAGCAAATCCGCTGGTGGCGGAGATTGATGAGATTGCGGCGGGTTCTTTTAAATTGCGACAACCTCCTGAAATTAAAGGTACGGGTTATGTTGTCAAGTCTTTGGAGGCGGCACTTTGGGCTTTTTACAACAGTTCTTCTTTTGCGGAAGGCTGTTTGTTGGCTGTGAATTTGGGCGACGACGCGGATACAACTGGTGCGGTTTACGGACAGTTGGCTGGGGCTTTTTACGGAGAATCTGGTATACCGCAAAAATGGATCTCGCAATTAGTCGATCGCACTTTAATTGCATCTTTTGGCGATCGGCTTTTCTCTTTATCTAGTTAAAATCGATGTTTTAAATCAAGGGTGACAATTCCCAGGCATAACATAAATAATTGTAGGGGCGGGTTCACCGAAATATATGACACCCACCGACAAATCAGATAAACCCGCCCCATCCCATTCAGAAACTAGCAACTTGAGTTAAAATAGACAAATTTACACAAAGATTTCTGGTTGAAGGTTAATACAATGGTACTCGAAGCCCCGTCTATCAAAGCCAAACCAACCGTCACCTGGGAACCCCTACCAGCTAACTTCGTATTACCCGACGATCCTGTGGAAAATATTCAACAACCTTCTCTCGCCGCTGGTCTCACCGATGCACTGGGAGCCGCAGGATGTATCCAGCCAGAAACGCTGATTGCCTCTAATTTGGGGCTAGTCGCCACAGTCAATAAAAAGATTGTTGTCAAAGCTCCAGACTGGTTTTATGTGCCGCAAGTGCATCCTCTAGCAGATGGGGTAATTCGCCGTAGTTATACTCCTCACACTGATGGTGCTAATGTGGCGATCGTGATGGAGTTTCTCTCGGAAGCAGAGGGAGGAGAACTATCGGTCAGAGCAACTCCGCCCTATGGTAAACTCCACTTTTACGAACAGATTCTTCAAATACCTACTTATGTCACTTATGACCCCTACGAAGGTATTTTAGAAGTGCGCTATTTGCAAGATGGGCGGTATGTTTTACATTCAGCCAATGAGCAGGGGCGGGTGTGGATTCCACAACTGGAACTATATCTGGGGATTTGGTCGGGGGAAAGGTTGGGACAAACCATGAACTGGCTGCGCTGGTGGGATGATGTAGGTAATTTGTTGCTGTGGAGTTCAGAACAAGCTGAGCAAGAAAGGCAAAGGGCTGAGCAAGAAAGCCAAAGGGCTGAGCAGGAAAGCCAAAGGGCTGACCAAGAAAGGCAAAGGGCTGAGCAGGAAAGCCAAAGGGCTGACCAAGAAAGGCAAAGGGCTGAACGATTGGCGGCTAAGTTGCGCGAATTGGGAGTTGATCCAGATTGAACGTTGATTGAAAGCTAATTTACGATCGCCCTGAATACACAGGACTTACCCAACTATCTACCAGAATAGGCGCAACCACAGGCAGATTGCCCCTACAAAACGCTATATTTTGTTGTTCGTAAGTCCTGAATCGAAAATCACAAATCGAAGAACCCTTGACGTGTGTAGCAATTCGTGATATTTTCATGCGCGTTTATCGGGATATAAAAAATATTTATGAATAAATCTTAAGTTTTAATTAAATTTAGTATTATAATTTTGGTAACTTCCAACTAAGTATTTATTCTCACTATGATAGCGGATCAATTTCCTTGGCTGACCGCAATTGTCATCCTACCCCTGGTAGCTTCCCTCGCCATCCCTTTTCTGCCCGATACAGACGGCAAAACCGTGCGCTGGTATGCCCTAGGCGTAGGTATTGCAGATTTTGTATTAATGTGCTGGGTGTTTTGGACTCATTACGATCCCAGCATCTCTACTTTCCAAATCGTCGAGCAATATCCCTGGATACCTTCTTTAGGCCTCAACTGGTCTGTTTCCGTTGACGGACTGTCTGTTCCGTTGGTACTGTTGGCGGGATTGGTGACGACGCTATCAATCTTTGCAGCCTGGGAAGTCGATCGCAAGCCACGACTGTTTTACTTCCTAATGCTGGTGATGTACTCCGCACAAATAGGAGTGTTCGTCGCCCAAGACATCATGCTGCTGTTCATTGTCTGGGAACTAGAACTAATTCCGGTGTACCTCCTAATCTCGATTTGGGGCGGACAAAACCGTCGCTATGCAGCTACCAAATTCTTGATTTACACCGCAGGCGCTTCCATCTTTATTTTGATAGCTGCCTTAGCAATGGCATTCTACGGCGGAGGCACCCCCACCTTCGACATGGTAGAACTAGGCTTGAAGGACTACCCACTGGGTTTAGAATTACTGCTTTATGCGGGATTGTTCATTGCTTTCGGTGTGAAACTGGCGATTTTCCCCTTCCACACTTGGCTACCTGATGCCCACGGTGAAGCATCTTCTCCCGTGTCGATGATTCTGGCCGGCGTATTGCTGAAAATGGGCGGATACGGACTGATTCGGCTGAATTTGGAACTTCTTCCCCAAGCACACGTTTACTTTGCACCGATTATGGCGGTGCTCGGCGTAGTAAATATTATCTACGGCGCGCTGAATTCCTTCGGCCAATCGAACATGAAGCGTCGCTTAGCCAATTCGTCGATTTCTCACATGGGATTCGTGTTGTTGGGTATTGCCTCCTTCACGGATTTGGGAATCAACGGGGCGCTGTTGCAAATGATTTCCCACGGTTTAATCGCCTCAGTATTGTTTTTCCTGGCTGGCGTTACTTACGATCGCACCCATACAATGATCATGGACGAGATGGGCGAGATTGGGAAAGTCATGCCGAAAGTGTTTGCTTTGTTTACCGCAGGCGCTATGGCATCTTTGGCACTCCCGGGAATGAGCGGTTTTGCTAGCGAATTGTCCGTGTTTGTGGGCGTCGCAACTAGCGATATGTACAGCGCTTCTTTCCGCGCGGTGACAGTGTTCCTGGCGGCAGTAGGACTGATTTTGACGCCGATTTATTTGCTCTCGATGCTGCGACAGTTATTTTACAACTGTGGAACCCTAGCGGCTTGCGACCTTGAGGATCTAAATTTGCAGAATCAGAGAAACAATCTGGATGAAGCGGTTTGTTTTGGTAATAGTTGCGTTTTGCCGGGTGATGCAGCGTTTATTGATGCTAAACCTCGGGAAGTGGCGATCGCATTTTGCTTTTTGATACCGATTGTCGGCATTGGTTTTTATCCCAACATGGCGATGCAAGTATACGATGCCAAGACTGTCGCAGTCAACGCAGAAGTCAGGCAATCTTACATCCAAATTGCTCAACAAAATCCTCGGATTTATGCGAATCAACTTTTGGTTCCCAAAATTGCCCAAGCTCAGAAATCGCCTGCTTTGGACAAAATTACAGGGTCTGAATCTGCATCGGTTTTTGGCATTGTCAAATAATTTTACCGAATTCTGTTTTTGTTGAAAATTGGGCGATCGCTTTTGTCAAAGGGCGATCGCTTTTTTCTTAGCGCTGAATTTCTGAAATAATCTGCGCCAGATTCTCCCTAGCATATCCCACCTCAAGAATCGATTTATCATCGAGATCAGAGGCAACTTTCTTCAATATCTTTAGCGGTTCTTCAAAGCCTGTCGTCTTCAAAAACAACACTTGCAACCGATTTTTTACTAATGCTAAAATAGAGCTACTTGGTTCGCCTTTATCCCCTTTCCGTTTAGCAATGTTGATGCTCAATTTGTGAGTTTTCAACAGCCTCATTCTTTCTATTCCTTGGGTCTTAACCGTCTCCAAAACCTCCGCTCTAATCTGATCGACTAATCTGTCGGTCACATATTGCACGATCAAAGGCTGAAGCATAAAAACAGTTTCCCCGCCCTCACTAATTTTGTCAATCAGTGAGCGACGACCCAGAGAATCGAGATTTTTCAGCAAATCTGAAAGCGATGAATTGACCAACATCTGCTCTCGCAAAGTCGCCAGGGAAATCGGGCTTTGAGCAATAGCAATCCAGTAGGCAATTTCTTGTTCAGAACTCGACATTCGATCGAACTGCTGCGCGAGCAAATTGCTGATATGTTCTTCAATAAATAAAGCCGTAGCTTCCAAAAGCTTTAAAACATTCCCCTCAAAAAACTCGTTAATTGTTGTCGCTACAATCTTTAATGCTAACAGATTGCCCCCGTACCGGGATAACAAGATTTCCAACTCTTGCTCTTGAGGCGACAAACCTTTTTCTTGGAAAATTTCCCGCGCTATTTCCTCGGAAATAGCAGGTTTTAAAGACCGCACTTTTTCTCCAGCCAGCAAAGCCAGTTCCGTAGGCTCTTCCGAACTAACTAGCAGTAAACAGCTATTGTGATTGACCTCACAGAGCCGCACAATTAAATCTTGATATCCTTCGTAGCCTTCGCGGTAGTGTCCCGCTAATTCTTCGGGTCTGAGAACCGCTTCAAAATCATCTAAAATTATCAGACAGCGGTGTTTCCGCAGATACTCGACCAAGCGCGAAATTTTGCTGTTGAGATCGATGGGCACATCGGGTTTTTGTGGGTTAGAAAAAAGTTGAATTAAGCTTCCTAGGAAGTCGGATGGTGCGGGTGTCGATCGCAGCGATCGCCAAATCACAAAATCAAACTCATTCTGTACCTGTTTTGCCAACTGCACCGACAGAGTTGTTTTGCCGCTACCAGCCAAACCCAGCAGCGCTACCAGGCGACAATTATCTGATACAATCCACTGCTTTAAAGTAGTTAATTCTTCAGTCCGTCCGTAAAAAACCGAAACATCCGGTGCTTGGCCCCAATCTTCCTGTCGGTGTCCGAGCGCCATCTTCAATAGGGAGCCTTTACCTCGACTAAAATCGCTCGTTCCCTGATCGATGTGGTATGAAAACAGCAACTGATGCCTCAATTCCGAAAGCTTTCCAGGGCCGTTCCCCCCGATCTGAAACTTTTTGTAAACTTCGCCGAGTCTTTTGCGAACGGCGATGTCGCTAATGCCAAGCTTTGTGGCGATCGTCGCTGTAGATTGACCGTCGAGAGCCATAAACACAGTTTCTAACTCGGCATCTGTGACACCGCGCTGTTTGGCGATCGTTTGCACAAAGTTTTGAGGAATCGGAGTAGTCAAGGTAGGAATCTCGTCTATACTAAAAATCTATCTTCTATTATATTGTGTGAGTTCTCGCAGGCGAGCAATTGAATCGAATCAGTCAACGTTCAGCTTGCTTTTTGTTGTTTGGGCAGTTTTAGATATTTATACCCAATTATCGATTGTGATACCAGTTTAAAAAATTGCTACTCTCGGCCCGTGATCCAAACCAATACACAATCAGTCATTCCCAATTCTTTAATCCTTTAATCTAAAATGGTATTGTAAAACTTCATTGAGTTTATAAGCAATTATAAACAATAATGGTATTATGTTGTAAGTGTTGAATAAGGAATACGCACAGCCTGAAAAACGGAAATCTCAAATGCAGTTAACAGAGAGGCACATCATTAAATCCACGGAACATCGTTTCGCCCAAATTGACGAACTAGCTTTCAAGTCCAAAAACCTCTACAATGCCGCCAATTACGTTATTCGTCAGAGTTTTATTTATGGGTGGGGCTATGTTAATTACAACGAAACGAACCGCTTGATGAAGTCTCATGAAGCCTACAAGGCTTTGCCTGCCAAAGTAAGTCAGCAAATCTTAATGGTTTTAGACAAGAACTGGAAATCGTTTTTTGAGGCTGTTAAAGCTTACAAAGTCGATCATTCCAAATTCACAGGTCGCCCAAAACTACCAAAGTACAAAGATAAGGTCAAAGGGCGCAACCTTCTCATCTACACGATTCAAGCAATTAGCAGCAAACAGTTGAAGAAAGGAATCATTAAACTTTCGGGTACAGAACTTTTAATTAAAACCCAAGTCAATCCCGACCAGGTTTGCCAAATTAGGCTGGTTCCGAAATGTGATTCCTATGTAATTGAGGTAATTTATGATGAACCGGAGTCCACCCTTGGCAACGCTAATTTTGTAGCTAGTATGGATTTAGGACTGGATAATTTAGTGGCGTTAACTTCAAATCAACCGGGATTTCTCCCTTTGTTGATTAACGGGCGACCATTGAAATCGCTCAACCAGTTCTACAACAAGCGAAAATCACGATTACAATCCCAGTTAAAAGGGAACCGCAAAATATCACCCCGAATTCAGCGCTTAACTCGCTGTCGCAATCAGAAAGTAGACAATTACTTACATCATGCTAGCCGTCTAATTATTAACCTTTTGCTCACCAAGCAGATTGGGACGCTAGTAATTGGCAAGAACGCGCAGTGGAAAACAGAAATAGATTTAGGGAAGCAAACCAACCAAAAATTTGTTAGTATTCCTCACTCTCGATTAATTGAGATGTTGGAATACAAAGCTCGGTTGGTAGGAATCGATGTAATTGTACAGGAAGAATCTTACACATCTCGCGCAAATTTTTTGGGTTTAGATTCAATCCCTGTCTACGGGAAAACAGAAAAAGAGCCTGTGTTTACTGGTAAACGAATCAAGCGAGGTTTGTACAAAACATCGACTGGTCGGTTAATTAATTCTGACGTGAATGCAGCGTATAACATTCTCAGAAAAGCAATCCCAAATGCGTTCAGCAATGGGATAGGGAGCTGCGTAGTTCAGCCGAGGCGGGTCGATCCGCTCAAAGTGAAAGGGAAGGGGGAGGGACTTGAAGCCTCCCATGTCATGCAATAAATGACTATACTTTTACCAGCTATGAGAAACGGGGAGTTAATCTGCATTAATTGTTGCTATTTCCCTACCCGTAAAACCTATTGTAGAGTGGAGGCGCGGCGATTAATTTATAGCACCAAACCATAAATATCCAACCGCCCCACAACCCACCGTCAACCAACAAGCGCGTAAATTCACAATTTTGGAAAGCAGCGCTGTATCAGCCAAAATTTGTCGCACTAGCGCGGTATTCTTGGGCCGAAAGCAGCCGCCAACTCCCCTCGCCCAGAAGTTCCAAAACCTGCTGGTGATATTTCACTAAGCTCAATCGGTGGCCGACACTCACAAACGTAGTTTTAGTGGCTTGCAACTGCTCGTATAAATGTTGCTCGTTCTTCAAATCCAAAGCACTTGTCGCCTCATCCAAAATAGCGTATCTCGGTTCCGTCAATAACAATCTAGCAAAAGCTAAACGTTGCTGTTCTCCCAGCGACAAAATCTCACCCCAATCTAAATCCGCATCAAAACCGCCCAATCTGTCCGGCAAATCTGCTAAGTTTACTGATGCCAAAACGCGGCGCAATTTTTCCTCATCAACCTCGCTGCTGCTGTTGGGATACAAAAGTTGCGATCGCAAACTACCCAAAATCATATAAGGACGCTGTGGCAAAAACAGCATTTCCCCCAATTCCGGCCGCGCCAAACGACCAGTTCCCGAATCCCACAAACCCGCAATTGCCCGCAGCAAAGAACTCTTCCCAGCACCGCTTTGCCCGACAATTAACAGTCCTTCACCGGGCTGCACTGCTACCGACAAATCCCTAATTAAAGTCTTTTGATGCTGCGGAGTATCTAAAGTAACGTGCTCCAGTGTCAACTGAGAATCTACTACTACATCTATAGCAGTTCCTCCGGCACGAGATACCGCTTTTTCCGCTTCCAGAGTATCTGTAAATACAGTCAAACGATTGATACTAGCGGCAAAAGAACTCAGCGGCTCAATCTGAGTTACAATCACAGAAAAAGCGCGCAAAACCTGACTAAAAGCAAAACCAGCTTGAGTGATATCTCCAAACTCGATTGTACCACTTTGATCGGCAAAATAAGTTGGAGCCAGAAACAAAGCCGGAATAATCACCACAGCATATCCGTATCCAGTTGTGAAATAATCCAAATTCCGCTGCCAACCAATTAGCAAATTAAAATTGCGAAATACTTCCACAAATCGCTGCTTTATTTGAAATGATTCTTGCTCCTCGCCTCCATAAAAAGCAATAGATTCGGCGTTGTCGCGAATGTGAACCAGTCCGTAGCGAAAATTTGCTTCTTTTTTAAGTTGCTCGAAATTCAGAGGTACTAATCTTTGACCAAAAACTAGAGTAGCTGTCGTGCCCACAATAGCATAGATAATCAGAAAAATCGAAAGTTGTTTTGAGATAGACCACAGGATACCAGTAAAAGATATAATATTAACTATTGAACCCAGGATGAGCAGCATAAATGACAAACTTGTCCGGGTAAAAGATCGGACATCTTCGGAAATTCGCTGGTCTGGATTGTCGATTTCCTTGTGTAAATTTATTTCGTAATAAGCCCGATTCTGAAAATACTTATCGAGGAACTTATTCGTCATCCACTCCCGCCAGTAGATACCCAATTTATCTTCGGTATACCGGTAAATTACCACAATGGGAGTGCCGACTATAAAAACCCCTGCATACACAAACAGATACTTCCAGTAATTGAGCTGGTCTTTCTTAGCTAGTGCTGTGTTAAAAAAGTTACCGACGTAACTAATTATTACATTCATACCGCTGACTGACAGCGACAAAAACAGCAGCAAAGTCAATAAAGCCCAGGGCTGCCAGTGTGCAGTCAATCTGTCTTTGAACCAGACAAAAGCACTGAAAGGAATAATTAACATTAAAGCCACGATCGCAATTGCGGGCGAATTAATAATTCCTTTCAACAAAGTAACTAAGCCGGCTGCAATACTATTGACAAATTCGGGAAATAAAACTTGAGTACCCAAACATACAGCGCTGACGAGCACAAACATCGCAGCGAAGAGAAATATCAACAACAGCGCCACTAATCCCAAAAATACCCTGCCTCCCCCAGGCTCTAAAGGATAAAAGTAAGGTTGAGCGATCGCAATAAATCTCTGCCACAACTGACGGTCAAATCGATTCATCTTTGCTGTTTACAAAACTACTTTGACTGTTCTAACATATCAAGTCTTGTGACAAACTGCAGCAGTAATTTATGTCGAAGTTTCGCGAAAAAATTTGTCTCACCCACAGACGGAAACTTGTTTTCCGAGTTAAGTGGTGGAGACCAAAAATTTGGGAGCTTAGTTCAAGCTCTTATATTCATCTGTTGAATCAATTCTTTAATCTCAAATCTCAAATCTCTCTAGCTGGAAGAAGTTGCGCTATCGCCGGCCAAGTCCGACTGCAATTTACTGGGGTAAAATCGTTGGCTAATCCCTAAAATTACTTGTTTCATTAGCCAATACAAAACAGCAATTACTACAAAAGTGACAGCCATTACTAAAACCGGACGCTTGCCTATCAAATCGTTCATTACACTGTTAACCAGCGCATCGGGGTTAGTAAGAATGTCCCAAGTGTTGAAGCGGATAAATCGCCCTAAATAAATGCCGATCGCCGAAAGTGCGTGTATAGTTATCTCCGTTACCAGGATAAATCTACTCAAACCCTGTTGCTTCAAATAGTAACCCAAATTCATCACCGACAGCACGTAAGCCCCAAACCCGGCTAGCATAAACGCCAGATACTGCGGGATCAAAGCCAGAGTCACAGTCCACACCGAGTTCCCCTCTTTAATCTGGCGGATCAGGTGAATGATATCAGTTAAAACGTAGGGCGCATTGGGTAAAAATGCGATAAACCAGAAAAAACCGCCCCACCACCGGAGAGAGCGAACTCCGCGCTGCCGCAGTACCCAGATGTCTACAGCCATCAGTGCCAGCGTAATCGCGATCGCCCCCAAAACGTAAGTTTTGCCCACATCTTGCACAATATGCTTCAGATAGCCTAAAACAGGGCGCGTACTGGACAAAAAAGTAGCGCCCAGGAGAAAGCCCGTACCCCACAGCAGCCAGCGCGATCGAGGTTTGCGGAACAGCCAAAAACTCAGGCCCAGCGGTACTAAACCCAAAAACAAATTCCAAGACATCCAGCGGACATTGTGTCCCATTGCTTGCAGGGCTTCCAGGATTAATCCCATCATGTCAATTTTTATACAATTAAAGGTTTGATGCAGCACCGCTTCATTCGCAGCTTCCGTCTATTTTAGTCCTTAACTTGCAGGGTGAGTTAGCCTCTGGCTCGGGGCGCTGCGCCTGAAAATCAAGAACTGCTGATGCACCCTACCACTGTGGAGTCAATCTCAAATCTCAAATCTCAAATCTCAAATCGACTGACCCACCCTACCACTGCGGAGTCAATCTCAAATCTCAAATCTCAAATCTCAAATCTCAAATCTCAAATCTCAAATCAACTGGCGCACCCTACTATTTATACACTTTGTCGATCGGAATCTCAATCTTAAAAGTTGTTCCGCATCCTATGGAAGAAATGCACTCAATCTTACCCTTGTGCTTTTCCACCACAATCGAGTGCGCGATAGACATTCCCAACCCCGTACCCTTCCCCACAGCTTTCGTAGTAAAAAACGGGTTAAAAATTCGATCCACTATCCCCTGCGGAATGCCCGTACCATTGTCCGAAATTTCCACTATCACAGTGTTCTGGGGCGTTACACCAGTGCAAATAGAAATCCGGCCACTCGTATCTGCTTCCCGAACGGATAACTTTTGATATTGTTCTTCAATAGCATCAATTGCATTAGCAATAATATTCATAAACACCTGATTCAGTTGGCTCGCATAGCACTCCACCAGCGGCAGTTTCCCAAACTCCTTAATTACTTCAATTTCCGGGCGGCTGTCCCGACTCTTCAAGCGGTGCTGCAAAATTAACAAAGTGCTCTCAATTCCCTCGTGAATATCCACTGGCTTCATTGCCGATTCGTCCAGTCGCGAAAAATTTCTGAGGGACAATACAATTTGCCGGATGCGCTCGCTTCCTACCTGCATCGAACCCATAACTTTTCTTAAATCCTCAGCCATGAAATCCAAATCTATCTCTTGAATGCGATCGACAATTTTTGAATTAGGTTCGGGATACTCATCTTCGTAAAGAGTCACCAGATCTAGCAACTGTTTTGTATACTGGTTGAGATAATCAATGTTAGCGTGAATGAAGTTAACGGGATTATTAATTTCGTGAGCTATCCCGGCAACTAATTGCCCCAAGGAAGACATTTTTTCAGTTTGAATGAGTTGAGTTTGAGTAGAGCGCAATGACCGCAGCGCTGACTCTAAGTCTCTAGCTTTTTCTCTTTCTCGTTCCTCACTTTGCCGCAGTGCTTCCTCTGCTTGCTTGCGAGTCGTAATATCCTGGGAAACTCCAATTATTACCTTAGCATGACCCTCCGCATTCCTACTAAAAATAGTATCCCGGCTTTGCAGCCACAACAATTGACCGTATGCTCCCTGTACCCGGTACTCAATTTCCCTAGTTTCGCCATCTTCAACTTCTGCAAAGCTCGCGTGATGTTCCACAATTTTAGGCAAATCTTCGGGGTAGATTAACTGAGGCATGAGTGACGAATCCATCGCTGTAATGTCGTCAACGGTATATCCCAAAAGCCCTAACAGTGAAGTATTAGTGTAGATATTTCGCTGTTCTTCCAAGTCGTAGAGATACAAAATACCGGGAGTAGCATCGGCTACTTTTTGAATAAACTGCTGGCTTTCTTGCAATGCTAATTCAGCTTGTTTGCGATCGGTAACATCAACGGTGATGCCGTCCCAAAGAATATCGCCGTTTTCCTTAGCTTCAGGACGCGAATTTGTCTGAAACCAGCGAATTTTGCCTGAAGGTAGTACCAGCCGTCCTTCCCACTGCCAAGGTTGCAGATTTTGGGCAGAAATAGCAATAGAGTCGTCGTAATTTTCGCGATCGTCGGGATGAACCAAATCTGTTAGCACAGCCGCATTTTTAAGAATATATTCGGGTTCTAACTCAAAAAGTTCTCGGCAACCAGCACTTATGTAAGGAAAACTGAAAGAGCCATCGGGACACAACAAAAATTGATAAATGATTCCCGGCACATTAGCAGACAGCTTTTGGAATCTTGCCTCACTTTCCCGCAGTGCTTCCTCAGCTTGTTTGCGCTCCGTAATGTCAGTAATTGAACCTACCATGCGGACTGCTTTTCCAGATGCGTCCCACAAAGCTTGTCCCCGACTCAATATCCATTTGTAAGCGCGGTTGTAGCACCACAAGCGGTATTCGGTGATGTAATGCGGCGTTTTTCTCTCCAAGTGTTCTTGAAGAAGTTGCTGAGAACTCACTAAATCATCGGGATGTAAACTCGTATTCCATGTATTATTGTAATCGCTAATGTCACTATCTTCGTAACCAGTGATTTCCTTAAAGCGATCGGAAACAAAAAGTTCACCGGTTTGCAAGTTCCAGTCCCAAATGCCGTCATTGTTGCCTTTGAGTGCTAACTGCCAGCGTTCTTCAGTTTGCATCAATTGATCGGTTCTCTGTTTGACTCTATTTTCTAGGTCTTGATTGAGCTGTTTGAGACTTTCTTCTGCCTGGTTGCGTTCGATCGCAATTCCTGCTAAATTCATCGACGCTTCTATCAATTGCATATCGACAATTGGGGGGTGGCACGGTTGGGAATAATACATTCCAAAAGTTCCCAAAACTTTACCCTGAGATGAAAAAATAGGAGTAGACAAGCAAGCTCTCAGTCCAAAACTCAAGGCTAAATCTCGATAATTTTCCCACAAAGGATCGCTGGCAATATCTGTAACGATCACTTGTTGGCGGGTAAAGGCAGCAGTGCCGCAGGAGCCTACATCCGGGCCGATGTCTCTGCCATGAATAGCAGCATTGTAACTGTCGGGCAAACTGGGCGCTGCTCCGTGCAGTAAATGTTCGCCATCTGGAGCTAGAAGCAATATCGAACCGATGACATCTCTAGATTGCTGCTCGATAATTTTAACTAAAGTATTTAAAGTATCCCCAAGAGGAGCGCCCTTAGCAATCATTTCTAAAATTTGTTTTTGACCAGTTAACCAATTTTCAGCTTGCTTGCGCTCCGTAATGTCGCGGGCCACCCACAGAACCGCGTTTTCTTTCATTGGCGAAATGGTCGCGGCAAACCACGTTTGTACGCTGGCAAGTTCCAGGTTATATTCAAAAGTACAGGTTTGATTTGTAGCAAGGGCGGTGCGAATTTGCTCCTGACAAAAATCTGCAATTTCTGGCTCGAATAATTCGCTGACTTTTTTGCCGACAAGTTCTGCCGACGGTTTGTATAAAAGTCCGGGATTTGTCGGGGCAATTTTCAGGTAGCGTCCCTCAATATCAATCACCAAAATTACGTCGTTCATGGCAGCGAACAAAGCTCGAAGTTCCGATTCAGAAGCTTGCAGGGCGATTTCAGCTTGTTTGCGATCGCTAATATCCGTCCCGATACAAAGCAGCCCTGCCACATTTCCCTTCGCATCTAGTAAAGGTTTATTTGTCCACGCTATCCACACCCTTTCTCCATTGCTGCGGATGTTTTCATTTTCGTTTTGGAAGTATTTTTCCGGCTGTGCCAAACAGTCTCGAATCTTTGTCGCGAGGTCACTTTCAAATAAATCTGTTTTCGGTATAATTGTACCGATCGCACTTTTGCCCATGATTTCTGCTTCTGAATACCCGAAAAAAGCTTCAGCAAACTCGTTAAAAAAAGTAATCTTGCCTTCACTGTCTAACTGCACAATCATGCTGTTAGCATTCTCAACTAATAGCCGGTACTTAACTTCGCTCGATCGCAGTTTCGCACGGCCGTACACCCAGTTAAAAACCGCCGCCCCGCTCAAAAGTGCCAGCAAGCCACCTCCAAAAAGCAGCCATCCCCGAAACGGCGAATTCGCAGGCCATCCTCCCGCCGGAATTGCTGCCAACTGCCAGGAACCGTTGGGCAAAGTCACTTCCAGCAGCACGGGATTCTGCTCAAAAATTGACCCGTCACCGAAAAACACAGGCCCGGATGCTCCCGAACCGTCTTTGCCCCGCAGAGCGTATTGCAGCTTCGCTGAGGAGTCGTTGAGTCCTGCTTCCTCAATCAGGGAATTTTTGTCGATGATCAGACCTGTCAAGCCCCAGTAAACTCCTGTTTCAGGCTCGGCGCCGGAGGGTGTGAGAAAAATCGGCGATCTGCTTATGAACGTCTCGTCCCCCTCCAATAATTTCACGGGCCCGGCTAGCAAAGTTTTTCTGGTTCGGATGACCTCTTTGACCATTTCCCGCTGTTCTGGTAGCGCCGTCAAGTCAACCCCGATCGCCGATTCATTTCCATCCCGCGGATAAATGTAAGCGACCGTCGTGCCTTTAACTAAAGTTATGGCGCGAATGCCCGGTTGCTGTGCCACCAGAATTCTCGCCGTCGCTGTAAACTCGCCTTCGGTGATATTTGGGTTGTTGGAAATGTAAGCCCCCAAACCGCGCATCAAAAACAGGCGGGAATTCAAAGAGCCTTCCAGCCTAGAACGGACTGTACTGAGGCGAGCGAGCGTGGTAGCGCGGTTGTAGTGAAAAAACCGCCGCTGTTCCGATCGATCTAAAATGCCAACTCCGATCAAAATTGCTATTGATGCCGAAATTGCTGCTAAATACGGTGAAATTTGGAATTTTTTAACCTTAAAGTATTCCATCTGCCGGGGGTTAAGGTATTTTTTTACGTCTTTAGATAGATTTAGTTTAGTTTGATTTCTTTAAGCAAATCCACGATTTTCGGCATACCGGGCTTTTCGCAAGCGGGCGCGAGTTTGTTGTGTTCGAGGACGCCCGTCGAACGCGGGCGATCGGCAAGCTTCTCATCATTAATTCTATGGAAAAAGTTTTAAATCTACAATCGACTGACCGAAAGTAATGTCGTCATAAGCCCCCGGATTCATTCTTTCGCAGACTCAGGACGGATCAATCTAAAATCTAAAATCTCAAATCTAAAATTGGTTGACTCGCCCTCGATCGGGTAGGACGCGCCATGCTCCCGCACCACAGCGGTGGGGGAACGCGCACCCGAAAGACGGGAGTTATTAGCTAAAATAAGGTTAGCAATAATTTTTTTCAGCGCTACGGCTAATCATTCATAGGGGCAATTTGATGCAAGAACAGTTGATGGAAGCGATCGCACCTTACCGTGATCGCGTGGATTATCTGGAAGTTCGCCTCGAACAAAGCGAGTCAACTGCGATTAGTTTTCGCGGCCCTCAGTTAGATGCTGTCAACCGCAGTTTTAGTCTCGCCGGTGGCATCCGCGCCTGTCACAAAGGTGGCTGGAGTTTTGTCACTTTTAACGGTTTAGATGAGTTAAAAGACCGCATTGAAGAAGCTGTAGTGCAGTCTCGTTTGGTTGGCAGCGAAAAAACTTTACTAGCAGATGTCACCCCGATTCAAGATTATGTAGCGGTGGAATTGGGCCGCGACCCGCGCTCTATTACTCTCGCCGAAAAGCGGAAATTGCTCGAATCTTACAATCAGTTGCTGTTAGATTATGACCCGCGAATTCAGACGACAATGGCCGGTTACAGCGACAGATTTGGGATTACTTATTTTGTAAATTCTCAAGGCACTTGCATCGCTCAAGAGCGCTTGGACGTGACCGGGCGTTTCGGGGCGATCGCCCGTGGCGAGGGCGGTGTCGTCCGCCAAGGGTTTGAGTCGATTCACTCGCGATCGGATTACAATGTCTTGACAAATATTGAAGATCGTGTTAAGAGTGCTGCCGTTCGAGCTGTAGGTCAATTAGAGGCAAAATCGGTGAAAGGCGGTCAGTATCCGGTGATTTTAGACCCTTATTTGTCGGGGGTTTTTATTCACGAAGCTTTCGGGCATTTGTCGGAAGCAGACGGCATTTACGAAAACCCGAAAATGCAGGAATTGTTGACTTTGGGCAAGCCTGTGGCGATCGAACAATTAAATGTAATAGACGACGCAACTGTGCCGGGATTGCCGGGAACTTTGAAATACGACGACGAAGGTGTGCCCGCTCAGTGCAAGCATTTAATTAAAAATGGAGTTTTAGCGGCTCGGATGCACAATCGCGAGACTGCGGGCAAAATGGGCGAAAGTCCGACGGGAAATGCCCGGGCTTTGAGCGCTACTTTTATGCCTTTGGTGCGGATGACTAATACTGCGATCGAATCTGGCGAACATTCTTTTGACGAAATGGTTGCCGACATTGACGAAGGAGTTTATGCAGTGCGGATGTTGGGAGGACAAACCAACGGCGAAATGTTTACCTTTGCGGCGGCTCAAGGGTTCATGATTCGCGACGGCAAATTAGCCGAACCCGTGAGCGATGTCACCTTAAGTGGCAATGTATTTCAGACGTTAAAGGATATTGAGTCTATAGGAAACGACTCGGTTTATGCCTACGGCGGTTGCGGTAAAAATGGCCAGAGTGGTTTACCCGTAAGCGTCGGCGGCCCCCATCTGCGGATTAAAAATGTTGTAGTCGGAGGAAGGTAATCATTAGTCATTAGTCATTAGTCATTAGTCATTAGTCATTAGTCATTAGTTCAAGACTTACGCAATTGGCACATGGTGAAGGCGTGCTCGCGCCCTCACGCCTCACCTTAACCAGTGCGGGACACTGACAAGTTGACAAACCACTGAAAATCTACTATTGAGGGCTTCAGCGAGGTCGTTCGGTGTTTGGGAGACTTCAGAAATTACAGAGAAATTGGGGAAGTGCGATCGCGATTATATAGCAATCCTCGCATCAGTTTCAATAACTGGTTAACTGGTTCCCAAGCTCTGCCTGGGAACCGATGTAAGCGAGGCTCTGCCTCGGCCCAGACTATGGAGGCTCTTCCTCCGGATATGCGTTACCAGGCAGAGCGTGGTAACGAGTATAACCATTTAGGATTGCTATAGACTTTACCAGGCTTTCCCCTAATTTTTTGTTTAATTCCCCTTAAGTTTCTTTCATATCTACCCGATTATTCTGCCTAATGGGAATCTCAATCACAAATTATGCACCCCGTTCTGTTGGCTGTGATAAACACTTCAAATCTCCGCCGCGCTTCTCCACCACAATCTGATAGGTAATCAAATAATCCCAAACCAGTGTCTTGACCCGCAGGTTCAGTTGTAAAGAAAGGACTAAATAGATGGGTTCTTACCTCCCTTGTTATTCCCAGCCCATTGTCTTTCACACCGATTCTTACCCCATCCTAATTCAGCATATAAGTACAAATCGTAATCGTACTATGGTCATTTTTAATTTGCTCCGAGGTGCGTTTTTGGTCATAGCAATTCAAGGCATGAATCGCATTGCTCAGCAAATTCATAAATATCTGATTCAACTTACCGACATAACATTCTATTTTTGGCAAATCTTTTTGGGACGAGGCGCACTCTACAGATAGAGTTTGTGCGTGCAGGAGTGTTCCCTCTTTCTTCTTCCTTCTCAATAAAAAATCCCGGTTTCTTGAAGAAACCGGGATTTTTCCTACCAACTAAGAGAGGAGTCAAAACTTCACAGGTAGTGGTTGCCGGAATTCTGCATTTCTCGCACAACCCTCTAAACCAAACTACGGGCAAATTCTAGTTGCAGCTTTTTTAAAGCTGTCTCATTTCCTCTTCAAGCACCCGAACCAAATCTTGATTGCCACTGGATCTCGCTACTTCTATGCGGTGCATCAGTTGCTTGTGAATGTTAGCGCGGTGGGTTTCTGCTACTTTTTTTACGTTTTGACGATTTGTGTTCATGGTGGACGTTCCTTATATTAAATTTGGTGTACCTGCTACTTCTCTAATATAGCGCTAAATTCCAAAAAGTATCTAAATTTACAAAAAATTTACAGTTGTTGACCGATCGACCAAACTCCTGTATAAGATTGGTCATAAGTCAATAGCGATATCTTGACAATCAGAAGTCATTAGTCAGTAGTCAGTAGTCATTAGGCCGATGCCCGATGCCCGATGCCCGATGCCCGATGCCCAACATTTACATTTAGTCAAGCGGTGCGCGGTACGTACCCAACATTTACTCAAAACTCCAAACTTGCAGCAGCGCCTCTACCAACTGCTGAAGGTGTGCGAGCTCGTGAGTTGCCATCAGCGAAATCCGAATTCGACTCACGCTTACAGTCGGAGGCCGAATCGCCGGAGCAAAAATACCCATTTCCTTGAGTTTGCTGCCCACTGTTAAAGCGGAGGCTGCATCTTTTAACGGAAGAGTGAAAATTGGGGAGAGGGAATTGCTAATTGGTAATTGGTGATTGGTAATCGCGCAATATTTGAAAGTTTCGATATTTTGTCGCAACCGAACTCGGCGTTCTGGTTCTTGCTGTACAATCCTCACAGCTTCCAAAGCAGCCGCCGCATCAGCAGGCGTCAATGCTGTAGTATAAATCCAACTCGCAGCTCGATTACGCAGAAAATCAATTAAAGCAGCAGAGCCCGCAACGTAACCACCTAAACTTCCCAAAGCTTTGCTGAGTGTCCCCACTTGAATCAGCGGTGTTCCCGTACACCCGAAATGTTCTGCACAACCGGCACCGCTAGCACCGAAAACTCCTGTAGCGTGAGCTTCATCTACTAATACCATGCAGTTAAAGGTTTCGGCCACAGCCAACAACTGCGGCAGCGGACACAAGTCCCCATCCATGCTAAAGACGCTATCGGTAATAATTAAACACTTGCGGTACCTTGCGCGATTTTGCTCTAGCTTTGCCTTTAAATCCTCAAGATTGCAGTGACTGTACTCTAGGCCTGTTGCACCGCTGAGTGCGGCTCCGTTTTTCAGGCTCGAATGGTTGTACTTGTCAGATAATATCAAATCGCGCTTGCCGACAACGGATGCGATCGCCCCTAGATTCGCCAAATATCCCGAACTGAATACTAAAGCATCTTCAGTTTGTTTTAAATTAGCAATAGCTTGTTCTAGCTGTCGGTGCAAATCGCGGTGTCCGCTGACCAACCTCGAACCCGTCGCACCCGTACCAAATTCCTTAGTTGCAGCCATAGCAGCTTGGATTAACCTGTCATCGCCGGCAAGTCCCAGATAATCGTTGCTGGCAAAGTTAATCAGCCTGTGGCCTGCTAACTTTACCACAGGCCCAGGGGAACTTTCGATCGATTGTGGCGATCGATACCAATCGGCACGGCGAACTGTGTCCAGGGCCTTCTCTATCCAAGCGTAAGGGTCTGTGTTCATATTGTCCAGCGATCGGGTAATACGTTATATTAGCTGGTGATCAGTTCCTCCCTATCACAGAAGCATATGCCACTCACTAAAAAATACAGATTAGTCACCCGCAGCGATTTTGACGGTCTTGTCTGTGCAGTTTTGCTCAAAGAACTCGATATGATCGACGAGATTAAATTCGTGCATCCTAAAGATATGCAGGATGGGAAAATCGAAATAACAAATAACGATATTAGCACCAATTTACCCTATGTTGAGGGAGTTCATCTAGCTTTCGATCACCATTTCAGCGAAACTCTTAGACACGAGAAAATCAAAATTAACCACATCATCGATCCCTATGCAGCTTCTGCTGCTAGGGTATTGTACAAATATTATGGAGGCCAAGCAAAGTTTCCTGATATTTCTGAGGCGATGATGACGGCCGTTGACAAATCAGATTCCGCTCAATTTTCCCAAGAAGAGGTTCTGCATCCGCAAGAATGGGTGCTGTTAAACTTCATAATGGACGCCCGAACCGGCTTGGGAAGGTTTAAAGAATTTACGGTTTCCAATTATCAGTTAATGATGCAGTTAATCGATTACTGCAAAAATCATACCATCGAGGAAATCTTGCAGCTTCCTGATGTGAAAGAAAGAGTAGACCTCTACTTCGAGCAAGAAGAAAAGTTTAAAGAGCAAATACAGCGCTGCGCCCAAGTATATAATAATTTAGTTGTTTTGGATTTGCGTAACGAAGATGTGATTTATGCGGGTAATCGTTTTGTAATTTATGCTTTGTTCCCCGAATGCAATATATCAATTCACGTACTTTGGGGACTGAAACAACAAAATACTGTTTTCGCAGTTGGCAAGTCAATCTTTAACAAAACTTCTCAAACTAATATTGGGGAGTTAATGTTAAGATATGGGGGTGGTGGCCACCAGAATGCCGGAACTTGTCAGATTGAGAACGATAAAGCTAGTCAAGTTTTGAAAGAGTTAATTGCCCAGATAGAGCAAAATGATTAAATGGGCTTTATCTTTTTGGCAGTCAGGACTTGAGTCTTTGATTATTTATTTTAATTTGAGCACTAAAGTCCTTACTACAAACGGGGATTTTTAGGACTGAACTCATTACTGCAAACGGGAGTTTAGTCCTCAAGGTTTTGATCTGGCGGGTTCTGAACATTGAGACTTTCTGAACTTTTGCCTTTGACTGGTGGCAAATGGTCTACCAAACCCATATCAAAAGCGATATCCGGCAACTCATCAGCGTTATATTTTCCTGGCTCAAACAATCGGCCGGGAGTAAAACAAGGCTGTTTTAATCGTACCACCTCCCCTGCTGAAAACATTCCCCTAAACATTTTGCGTTCGAGTCCCATAATTTCTGATCCTAAAACAACTTTCGCATTAATCTTAGCAATTTTTGAGCGGCAGCTTCCCAATTAAATAAATCCGCCGTCTCTCTAGCTTTTTGAGCTACATGAAAACGCATCGGGTCTTCAACAATTTTTCGCAACTGTTCGCGAACAGACTGAACATTGGGTTCTGCCCAATGAGGAGCATTTCTGATTTTTAGATACTCAGTATCGTAACACTTTCCCACGGGAATTAGATCGTAAGCAATGGGATAGCAGTTATCAGCATTGGCGTACTCAGTCGGGCCGCCGTACATAGTCATAGCAACGGGCAAACCTGCTGCAAAGGCATCCAAAATTTTAATCGCAAAACCCTCGCCACGAAACGGAGCTAAAAAAGCATCTGCTGACAAGTATAAATCAGCTAATTCTGCTTTAGTACAAAATTTAGGCTTTACCTGAACTTTTGACTTGAACTTGCCGAATTGTTTTTCGATATTTACGAGATGTTCCACTATAACATCAGGATTTTTGCCGCCATCTTTGATAATTAACTCTACGTTAGAATCATCTTTAAACTCTTCACAAAAAGCTTGAATAGCCAGATCCGTGCCAAATCTATATAAATCAAAAGAATTGGTCATGTGCAGAATATACTTTACATCTTTTTGGGTTTTTTGCGGTCTGGGAAAATATAGTTGCGAGATTAAAGGATTGAAACCTAGAGGCATAACTGATACGTTAGCCGCCGGACAGCCAGCTTTTATTAAAACGTTTTTAGAATATTGGCTGACTGCTAGCTTGTGGGATGAAGTGTTAACAGCATCGTAAATCCAGTAATCATAATCATCATGGTTTTTGGCGAATTCGTAATTGATTGCAAAAAGTTCTAAGTTGAGATGTCCGTTGAGTTCTTTTAAAAAATAAGGTTTCCAATAATGAGACCATTTGATATGAAATAAATCTGAGGGTGTGGTGTTCATCCACTTCGCTAGCAGGTCGTTTTCTTCTGCTGTCGAATTGCGGCTGAGATGAGAGGCTATCGTTGAAGGTTCGACAGAAATAGGAATTCCCATTTGGTGTAAAGTTTTCGCCAGGGATAGGGTAATGTCGGTGAAGGAATTAAAGTGTTGAAATGCAACGTTAAAGTGAACCATATTTATTGGTTATTAGTGCAGGTAATCGGATATAATTTGGTATAAATTGTACTTGACAAATGACATAAAATGCACCTGCCAGAGGCAGGGCTGCGGTGGAGACGGGATCGGCGACCAACAAGCAGTTAAACTGGGAATGGACTCCCGGCAGGTATCCCTCACTCAGGCAGATGGAAAAAGGCTGCCGTCAAATCTAGCGCCAACGGAACATTGTGGAACGTCCTATCAAGCGACTCAAGCAATGGAGTCCGATCGCTATTCTATATGATAAGCTGGCTGCCAATTATACAGCCATGATTACGATCGCCTGCATTCTGTTGTGGTTATAGTTTGAAAACACGCCCTAGGGAATATCACGTGATGGAGATAAATCAACTAGGTGGAACCCCAGCGAGCGTGCTTAGCAGGCTCTCATTATCACACTCAATTTTCATTACTTAGTTTACGAGCTGCCCTTGAATGATGCTGTCAAATCTTTGAAAAATTTCCCTCGCCATTATACGTTAATTAAGATGCGATTACCCTGTAATATCTCTGAGTAACTTTTTTTATTCTTTCTATTCTGGGGTCGTTCAAATTGGCAAAATATTCTAAAAATCTGCCATTTAATATATTCACCGAAGGCAATGAATCTGTTTGTTTTGGTTGGTGAGTTAAAGTTTGAGTAAAACCTTTTGCCATTGATAGCATCCATCAACTACAATAACTAAATTTAAATTTATTCGGATTTAACTGTAGCATATTTGGGGTTCAAATTAAGATGCGTTTACCTCGGAGCGTAAAGCCAGGATTAGGCAGCAGTTAAATCTGTCTGCCTATCCTACTTGACTTTTGTGACATTTTCGTAACTTGTCACCAATGGGAAGACCCTGGTAATGAAGATTTGGAGGCTCTGCCTCCAAATTGTTTTCTCCTTTTAATCGAGGCTATGCCTCCTCCAAAAGTCTGCCCAGGCAGAGCCTGGGAAAGATTGAAATAGTCATTGGTTATGCGTTAATTGCTACTAACTAATAACTAATAACTAATAACTAATTAGCTCTTTTTTACAGCTTCTGGAACACTGCGAACATTGGCAGATACATCGACAGCAAAATCGAACCTACGATACCACCGACGACCACAATCATCAGAGGTTCTAGCATACTGGTAAGTCCTTTTACTGCTTCTTCCACTTCCGTTTCGTAGAAAGCGCCAACTTTCATCAGCATCTTGTCAAGTTCCCCTGTCTCCTCGCCAATTGCCATCATTTGAATGGCCAAAGACGGAAAAACAGCTTGTTCTTGCAAAGCAATACTGATCATGCCGCCGCTTTGAATTTCCTGTCTCGCATATTCGATCGCATTAGATATCGCCTGATTTCCCGCCACATCTCGCACAATTTCCAAAGAATTGAGAATCGGCACGCCCGATCGCGTTAGTGACCCAAATATCACGCAAAACCGAGCCACAGCAGATTTTTCGATCAAATCTCCAAAAATCGGCAACTTCATCGCAATCCTATCAATTTGTAGGCGACCTATGGGAGTTTTGTAGTACATATCGAAGGCAATTTTTAGCGCTATAATTACCCCAATAACAGTTATCTGTTGAATGGGAGGCCAAGCCGTACAAAATGCACTAATTGCCAACATAAACAACGTAAATGCTGGCAAATCTGCACCAATATCCTTAAAGATTTTAGCGAAAGTTGGTAGCAAGAATATGGTCATTGCGAAAAAAATCACGATCGCGATAGAAAACACCGTCTTCGGATAAGACATAGCCGAATTAATTTCGGCTTCCGTCTTGTGATTTTTTTCCATCATCACGGCCAGACGGTCTAGGGTTTCATCGAGTACCCCCCCGACTTCTCCCGCCGCCACCATACTGATAAACAGTTGGTCAAAAACATCAGGAAACTTAGCCATCGCCTCTGCCAAGTTTATCCCCTCCTGCACGTCAGCATTCATGCTCCTGAGCGCTCGCTTCAGCTTAGCATTAGAACACTGCTCGTGCAGCACGGAAAGGCATCGAACGATCGCCACCCCTGCATTAAACATAGCCGCAAACTGACGAGCAAAAATAGCCATATCCTTAACAGTAAGACTGGTAAGGTTATATTCAATTTGCTCCTGAATCTTACTGAAATCAAAGCCACCTTTCGGTTTTTGGCGGATAACGTTGGTAGCCACAGCTCACCTCTGAAAATTTATTAAAACTTAGTTGTCAGTTGTCAGTTGTCAGTTGTCAGTTGTCAGTTGTTAGTTGTTAGTTGTTACCCATAATTAATAACAACGGTCAACGGCCAACTGACAACTGACCAATGACTTATAACTAATGACTAATGACTGCTGACGGAATTAATGAGCTTTTACCGGGGCGCTACCAACAGGTGCCGGGCCGATCAAGCGTTCGAGTTCGTCAGCCTTAGAAGCCTTGGCCATTGCCGATTCCCAAGTGACTTTACCGCTCTTGTAAAGTTCAGCGAGGGCCATTTCCATCGTCCTCATACCCAATTTTGCCCCCATTTGGATTTGGGAGTAAATCATCGGAGTTTTGCCCTCCCGGATCAAGTTAGCCATAGCTGGAGTATTTACCATGATTTCCATAGCGCAGCAGCGGCCGCCCCCAACTTTTATTACCAAATTTTGGCTGCAAATTCCCACCAAAGAGTTAGACACCTGGGCGCGAACTTGGGGTTGTTGAATGGGCGGGAACACGTCCAAAATCCGATCGATCGTTGCAGCAGCCGAATTAGTGTGCAGCGTTCCCATCACCATGTGACCCGTTTCTGCCGCCGAAATTGCCAGACCGATCGTTTCCAAGTCCCGCATTTCCCCCACAAGAATTACATCAGGATCTTCGCGCAAAGCAGCTTTCAGCGCATTAGCAAAGCTCTTAGTATCTTCGCCCTTTTGGCGCTGGTGAAACAAACTCTTGATATTAGGAAACACATATTCGATCGGATCTTCAACTGTTAGAATATGTTCCGCCCGCGTCCGGTTGACCAGATCCAACAACGCCGCCATCGTAGTAGTCTTCCCGGAACCTGTTTGTCCCGTCACCAACAGCATACCCCTGGGTCTTTCCGTCAGATCCCGCAAAATCTGCGGCACGCCTAAAGCATCTGCATTAGGGATCTTAGAAGCCAGAGCCCGCATACAAGCAGCCCAAGCACCCCGCTCCCGGTAGACATTAACGCGAAACCGAGCCAATCCCCGAACACCATAAGCGCAGTCGAGTTCCCACTCCATTTCCAACTGCTTGCGCTGCATATTGTTGAGCATTTGGAAAATCAGGATCTGCACTTCCTCAGCAGACAGAATGTCGCCGTATTGAGTCTGAGGAGTTAGTTTACCGCTGACTCGGAAGAATATAGGCGCGCCCGCTTGGATGTGTATGTCCGAACCCCCTTGCTCTACCAGGGACTCCAGTACGTCTTCAATCATCAGACCCATAGATACCTCTCCTCGATCAAATTGATAGTTATTGACCAATCTAGCTCAGTTAACAGTCAACAGTTAACTGCTGAATCAATCCAAAAAGCGTGGTGTCAAGCAGTACGGACAATCCAGCATCTCCGGCTTCAATTGCGCCTGACAAGTTTTGCAGGTAAGTCCCTGCTTGCTTTTTGCTTTCATTTCAGCCTCCAGCCCAGAGTCTGTAAACGTCACCCGCTCGACTTCTTCAAAAGTAGTCGCGCCTTCCCGCACCAACTGCAAGCTGTAAGCCAACAAGGTTTTCATCCCTTCTTCTACTGCTGCTTCCTTAATTTGCTCTGTGGGAGCTCCTTGAGTGATCAGAGTTTGAAGCCGCTCAGTATTCTTCAGGAATTCGTAAACCCCTACCCGTCCTTTGTAGCCTAGGCCGCCGCACTTCCGACAAAGTTGCTCGCGTTCTGCGAGTTCCTTCCTTTCCTCCAGCGGTATAGTGTTGGCTTTGTAAACAGTGAGATCAATTTCTTTAGAAGGCGACAGACCGTACTTGCCGAGTTCTGCGGCAGTAGGCTGGTAAGGAATGCAGCATTTGTCGCAAACGCGCCGCATCAGACGCTGAGCCAAAACGCCCAACAGAGCGGCCGAAACCATGAACGGTTCTACGCCCATTTCGGCCAAACGGGCGATCGACCCGGCCGCGTCGTTCGTGTGCAGCGTCGTCAGCACCAAGTGTCCCGTCAAAGCAGCTTCCAGAGCCGTTTTTGCCGTTTCCGTGTCCCGCGTTTCCCCCACCAGCATCACGTCAGGGTCTTGCCTCAAAAATGCCCGCAGAATGTTGGAAAAAGTCAAGTCTTTTTCCCGAATTACTTGACATTGGGTAATTCCTGGCAAAGCATATTCGATCGGGTCTTCCGCCGTACTGATATTAACCCCCGGATCGTTCCGTTCCGCCAGAATCGAGTACAGAGTAGTTGACTTGCCCGAACCCGTCGGCCCCGTCACCAAAATCAGTCCGAACGGACGACTAGCACTTTCTCGCACTAAAGCCAGAGTTTCTTCGTCGGAGATTAACAAACCCAAACCCAACTGAGTGCTGGAACTGTCCAAAATCCGCAGCACGATTTTTTCGCCGTACCGCGAAGGTAAGCTGTTCACCCGGAAATCGACCGTGCGTCCCTCAAATACCCGGCGGATGCGGCCGTCTTGAGCTTGTCGGCGTTCGGCAATATCCAGGTTGGCAATAATCTTGAAACGAGCGGTAATCGATGCGACTACCTGTTTGGGAAACCGGAAATACTCTTGCAGCACCCCGTCTTTCCGCATCCGAATCCGCATGAACTCTTCTTGAGGTTCTACGTGGATGTCAGACACCTTTTCCGACAAAGCTTTAGCCAAAATGATATTGACGGCCTTAATTACCGGAGCCGCCTCAGCATCGTCCAAGGTGTTAGCGAGGTCTTCTTGGTCGCTACTCTCCTCTTCTAGCGAGAGCTCGCCAAAATCTCCCTCCCCTAGATCCATCTTTCTCTGCTTTTCGATTTCAGCTTTTTTAGCTTCCCTCTTAACTTGTTCGTCTTGATAGGTAGAAGTTATGTCCTGATAGTCGTCCGGCGTAATCACCCGTCGCTGCAAAGCCAAGCCGTGAGGCTGTAAAATCCGCCGCAAATCTTCTATGGCGTTGAGGTTGTCGGGATCTACCATTGCCACTAAAACCGCCGCCGGCTCAGTTTCAGTCTTCGCTACTGGTAAAAACCGACCTTGGTGACAAATGTCGATCGAAATCTTCAACGCATCGAGCATAACTCCGAGTTGCTCGTTAGACATTTCGCTCATCTCCGGGTCAAATGCTTCAACCCCGTAGACTATCTTCCGTTCAAACATCTGCTGCTTCTTGTAAAGTCGCAGCAATTCTGGAGGCAACGGCTGCCCCGTAAGTGCTTCTAATACCTCCGTCAACCGCTTGCCGGAGTTCCGGCTATCAACTAGAGCTTGCTTCACTTGCTCGCCGTTGACGTAACCCGACTGAATCATCTTGGTGATAGCCGGAGTAAATTGGCTCACAGAAACTATGGATGTGGAGCGCAGCGGGGATGTGCTAGTCATAAAAAACACTCAATAGGTGGGAAACTCAGTCACAAAAAGTGCTGAGAGGAAAACCAACGCGGGGTTTTAACCCCCGTATTCTTTGCTTATGGATCAGCTATCATTTTCTTGCTCAATCCCTATCTCTCAAGTTTAAGCTCGCAGTCCCCTCTAAGCTTCGTCCACAAATTGACGAGACCTTGGAGGGATTTGCCGATGCTTGCAATCAAATCTTGTTCGTTGAGTGCTAAGTTGCTTACTTACCTGATTAACTTGCGGGATACTCTCGTTATAGCGTCAGGGCACATCACTTGGGGGTTCCCCGTACCGGGAGAGAAAAGCGGGGCGGGGTGTGTCCCCTTCCCAGGCTAATTCTATTTTCCCAAATTGTTTGCTCAAATTACAGCGCCCGTGGTGGCGCGGTTAGCTGTACTAAATTAAAGATGAGCTATGTTCTGTGATGATAGCTTTTACGAAAGCCTCGATCGCCCTTTTGAAATATATTTTGATTAATTATCTGCGATCGGTCACTGCCCGATCGTCGGCTGCATGAGCCCCCAGGGCAAATTTTGAGCAACTCTAGTTTTGGGTCAGTAAATATTACTTTGATTCTACCCTAGTGTCCGAACCTTTGTGACCTAAGCTTGACGGTTCAGAAATCTTGGAAATAGGCAAGTTAGATATCAATCTCATCTAAACATGATCGCCTCCGCCAGACAGCTACTGTCTATAATTTGAATGAAAACAAATCTAGACATCAAGCCAGTTCGGCGTTATCGAATCACAAAAACCCTAGTCCCAATTCGCATCAGGATTAACAACCTAGTATCGGAGTTACACAAGCACAGAGCTAACTACTTACTCACTCAATACAAATTCCTCTTTCTCCCGACTTGGGAAACTCAGCAAATGGTGAAAAAAGCCAGCGTCATCTTGCGACTAAAACAGCCTGACCGCTGATAACTTTAAGTCCCTATCGTTTTAAGTAAACCTTGGAACATCCAGACTCATAATAGGGGATTTTTGTAGTAGAGTTAACAGCAAAATAGACTTATAAAAATTGTTGTAAATGCGATCGCGTTAATTAAAAATGAGGAACCAACAAACGTTGGGTTTGCCCCATTAATGCCATAATAATATTATACCTAAATATTTAAACGGGGCTTTGAATATTTTATGGAAAGCTTTGAGCAATGTCTCCAGATCGGGCGAGACTTCCTCTTTTCACATTGTGCCATACACAGTGAATTCGAGTCCTCTAGATTTACCGGGTTAACTGTATCTGCTAGAATTGATAGGGTTCTGTCGCGCAGCTTTTATGATTGACGAGGAAAAACAGCAAGATCAAGATCCTAACTCAACAGGGGAAACCACCCCAGAGGGTTCGCCAATGGCAAGCGAAAATCCGGCGGCATCAGGAAACTCGAACGAATCGGCCGATTGGGAGCTCGAACTTGCTCGAGCTTATCAAAGTGCTCAGGGCGATCGCACCCCAGCAAACGCATCGGGGTCTACCGTCACCGGCAGTTCAACCAACAGTCCGACTGCAGACGCGGCGGAGCCTTGGAAGAAGGAACTGGCCCAGGCCAACGATGAAAAAGAGGCTTTAAAAACTCAGTTGCAAGCCACATCGGCTCAACTAGAAGAACTGAAAAATCAAAATCTCCGCCTAGCAGCAGATTTTGAGAACTTCCGCAGGCGTACCCAAAAGGAAAAAGAAGAGCTAGATTTACAGGCAAGGTGTCTCACGATTAAACCCCTGTTGCCGGTAATTGACAATTTCGAGCGCGCTCGATCGCACATCAAGCCGCAAACCGATGGCGAAATGAACATTCACAAAAGCTACCAAAGCGTTTACAAGCAAATGGTAGACGGCCTCAAGCAAATCGGGGTTTCTCCGATGCGCCCCGAAGGTGAACAGTTTGACCCCAACCTCCACGAAGCTCTGCTGAGCGAGCCAACTGACGAACACGAGGAAGGAACAATTATCCAAGAACTAGAACGCGGCTACATTCTGGGCGATCGCGTCTTGCGGCACGCCAAAGTGAAAGTTGCAGCGGCTGGGCTATCTGTGGTAGCCTCAGATGAAAATCCCGATAGTTCGGAAGGTTAATCGGGATACAAGCTACTGCATTCCTCAAAGTCACTGACCCCCGAATAGAGTTCGGGGGTTCCAAGGTGGCAGACTCACCAACTTCTGAATTAAAGATGACTAAAAGCAGGTCAGCGCTTGATCCAAAAATTCTGAAAAATGTTTTTACCCGTCTTTGATATTGCTTTAGGACATCAAGTTTATTTCCTACAAATCTGGTCTGGTAATGCTTGTTTGAACAAGCTGAGTCGTTTTTCCTCCCCCAACCTGTAGTTGGAGGTTTCCAAACATCCCACAAAGTTTTATGAGGCGCTATGGGAAAAATTATTGGAATTGACTTAGGCACAACTAACAGTTGCGTAGCTGTGTTAGAGGGCGGTAAACCCGTCGTGATCGCCAATTCCGAGGGCGGGCGCACAACTCCGAGTATAGTAGGATTCGGCAAGGCGGGCGATCGCTTAGTAGGTCAACTAGCCAAGCGGCAAGCTGTAACTAATGCTGTAAATACTGTCTACAGTATCAAACGATTTATCGGACGGCGGTGGGACGACACGGAAGAAGAACGAGCGCGGACTCCCTATACCTGCATAAAAGGCAAAGACGATACCGTTAACGTCCAAATTCGGAACAAGGTTCACACTCCCCAAGAAATCTCGGCAATGGTACTCCAAAAGCTCAAGCAAGATGCTGAAGCTTATTTGGGACAAACTGTTACCCAAGCCGTGATTACAGTGCCAGCCTACTTCACAGATGCCCAACGGCAAGCTACTAAAGACGCCGGTACGATCGCGGGGCTAGAAGTCCTGCGGATCGTCAACGAACCGACAGCGGCAGCCCTTTCCTACGGGCTGGACAAGCAAAATATAGAACAGAAAATCTTGGTCTTTGACCTGGGCGGCGGTACTTTCGACGTTTCGATCCTGCAACTGGGAGACGGAATTTTTGAAGTCAACGCTACCTCCGGTAACAACCATCTCGGAGGAGATGACTTTGACGACTGCATAGTCCAGTGGCTGGTAGAAGCTTTCCGCACTCAAGAAGGCAGTGACCTCTCACAAGACAAAATGGCCTTGCAACGCCTCCGAGAAGCTGCCGAAAAAGCAAAAATCGAACTCTCCAACCGGGAATCCACCTCAATCAATTTGCCCTTCATCTCCTCTGACGAAAAAGGGCCGAAGCATTTGGAAATGGAACTCTCCAAAGCTCAGTTTGAAAAACTGGTGGCTCATTTGGTGCAAGCGACGATCGATCCGGTGACTCAAGCCCTCAAAGACGCAAGTTTGACCCCCAAAGACATAGACAGAATTATTTTAGTGGGAGGCTCAACCCGGATTCCGGCAGTTCAAAAGGCAATTAGCAAGTATTTTGGGGGCGTTTCTCCCGATAAATCCGTCAATCCCGACGAAGCTGTAGCCGTAGGCGCGGCAATTCAAGCCGGGGTGTTGGGTGGTGAAGTCAAAGACTTGCTGCTGCTCGATGTGACGCCGCTATCCCTGGGACTCGAAACCTTGGGCGGGGTGTTCACCAAAGTAATAGAGCGCAATACAACTATTCCCACCAGCCGATCGCAAATGTACAGCACGGCGGCAGACGGGCAAACCTCGGTAGAAATTCACGTACTCCAAGGCGAGCGGGCATTGGTTAAAGACAATAAAAGTCTCGGCAAATTCCTGCTCAAAGGCATTCCCCCAGCTCCCCGTGGCGTACCTCAAATTGAAGTTACCTTTGAAATCGATGCCAACGGGATTCTCAAAGTGGCTGCTGAAGACAAGGGAACCGGAAAAGAACAAAGCATCCAAATTTCCAATACAGGGGGATTGAGCGAAACCGAAGTCGAGCGGATGCGACAAGAAGCCGAACTTTACGCCGACGAAGACATCAAGCGCGCTCTACTCGTCGAACTCAAAAATCAAGCTGACTCCCTCGTCTATAATTGTGGTGTAACTTTAAAAACCAACGCGCAACTGCTGAGCGACGACCTCAAGGCCGAAGCGGAAACAGCCGCAGCAGCCTTGCGGGCAGCGATGACGAACCCCGACATCACAATCGAGGAACTCACCCCCGCAATCGAATCTTTCAAGCAACTGCTATACTCGCTGGGGACAGCGGTCTACGACCAAGCCCGCAGCGGGGTAGCCCCGTCAGGAGCTGTTGTGGAAAGCGAGATGATGTCAGAAGTAGAATCATCAGAACCCGAAGAGGTTAAAGCGGACGACGACAGCATTTTGCTGAAAGAAGAGCTGCTGGTGGCGCCGGAACCAAAGCCGGAACCAAAGCCGGAACCAAAGCCGGAACCAAAGCTGGAATCAAAGCCGGAATCAAAGCCGGAGCGACAGTCAAAACGACAGTCAAATCCACAGCCAAGTCCACAGTCAAATCCACAGTCAAATCCACAGTCAAATCCACAGTCAAATCCACAGTCAAAACAAAAACAGAAGGTTCCCGAACCAGAAGTTGATGATATGAATCCTTTCCTTTAAAACTGAAAAGCTAAAAATTAAAAGTTAAAAATTAACAATGAGAATTTTTGATTTTTAATCGGTAATTTCAGGAAAGGTCGCCCGTTTCTTTTTCGTACACTTTTTGTTATTTACCTCCAGGCAAGCAGCTCTATGGCCGGTGATTACTATGAAATATTAGGCGTTTCTCGTAGCGCAGACAAAGAAGAAATTAAGCGTGCTTACCGCCGCCTAGCTCGCAAGTACCATCCAGATGTCAACAAAGAATCCGGTGCCGAGGAGCGGTTTAAAGAAATTAACCGCGCCTACGAGGTACTCTCAGAACCAGAAACCCGGGCTCGTTTCGACCGTTTCGGGGAAGCAGGCGTCAGCGGTGCAGGTGCACCTGGGTTCCAAGACTTTGGTGACAGCTTTGCCGATATTTTTGAAAGCTTCTTTCAGGGCTTTCAGGGAGGCGTCGGTGGGCCACAACAGCAAGGTCGCAGGCGCAGCGGGCCGGTGCGCGGAGACGATTTGCGCCTCGATTTGCGGCTGGATTTTCGAGAAGCAGTGTTTGGTGGGGAAAAAGAACTCCGCATCAAGCATTTAGAAACCTGCGAAACTTGCACCGGGACTGGCGCGAAACCGGGAACCCGACCCCAAACTTGCTCGACTTGTACCGGCAGTGGTCAAGTCCGACGCGCTACCCGCACTCCTTTCGGCAGCTTTACTCAAGTTTCAGTTTGCCCCACTTGCAACGGCACCGGGCAAGTGATTGAGGATAAGTGCGAAACTTGCGGCGGCCGCGGCCAGAAAGAAGTGATGAAAAAGCTGAAAATCACAATTCCGGCTGGGGTTGACAACGGTACTCGCTTGCGGGTTTCCAATGAAGGGGATGCCGGCAAACTGGGCGGGCCACCCGGAGATCTTTACGTGTTCTTGGCGGTGAATGAAGACCCGCTATTTAAGCGCGACGGCACTAACGTTAGCTCGGAAGTTAAGATTAGTTATTTGCAAGCAATTTTGGGGTGCCGGTTGGAAGTGGAAACTGTAGACGGGCCGACAGAATTGTTGATTCCTAGTGGAACTCAGGCAAATACTGTTCTGACTCTGGAGAAAAAAGGGGTGCCTCGGTTGGGAAATCCAGTCAGTCGCGGCGATCATTTGATTACGGTGTCTATTGACATTCCGACTAAGGTGACGGCTGAGGAACGGGAATTGCTGATGCAGCTTGCTAAGCTGAAGGGCGATCGTACCGGTAAAGGCGGCTTGGAAGGATTTCTGGGCAATTTGTTTCAGAAATAAGCAATTTTTGACACCAATTGGTGTCAAATTTTCCTGTTTGAGGATTCCCCGGCAATTTGTTTCAACAGCCGTCAAAATTTTGGGCGCAATTGCCCACAAAAATGGCAGGTGGGACGCTTTCTAGGCATTCGGTTTCAGCAGCGCTCAAAAAAGTGAGCGCAATTGCGCTCATTTTTTTGAGAAAGAATAATAGTCTGTGTCCAATTGGACACAAAATTTTAGATTCTCCAGTTTCCAGGCAACTTGTTTAACTATTCGAGGGGGTCTGGGGGAGCAATAAGTCCCACACCATAATCTTGGATTTGGTGTTGGGATACATGGACGCCCCCAGACCGATTTTATCCGGTCAATCAGGCGTAAAATCGGTAGCAGATGTAGGTTTATAGACCCATAGTTCTGTCTTAGAGTTGACTGTATGACTCTTATCATGAACTACTGCTACCGAATTTATCCCGACGCAAACCAAGAAGAAACGATGCTTCATTGGTTGGAAATTTCTCGCAAGGTTTATAACTACGCTTTGCGAAAAATCAAAGATTGGGTCAATTCGCGTAAATGTAGTTTGGACTATTGTTCGCTGGAGAGAGCAAGACTTAAGTACCAAATAGTTCGCTAAACTTATTCACAGTTAATCGCCATTGAGGAAGTTTTAGTATGTTTGCCGTCAAGCGAGCGCTCAAATTGAATAACCGGGAAGCGACCTTGATGGCAAAACACGCAGGATTCCGGCGCGTAGTATTTAACTTTGGGTTGAATTTACGGACTCAAATGTATGGCGAGGGGAAATTTACAGACTCAAAGATACTCAACGAAGTTAAAAAAGTTCTTACCAACTACGTCAAGAAACAGCCTGAATTCGGCTGGATGAACCAGTTGTCTAGCCGAGTTTATCAAAATGCTTTGATTGATTTGAAAGATGCTTTTAGCCGATATCGCTCTGGAAAAGCAGGTCATCCGAAATTGGCGAGCCGACGAGATGGTCAATCTTTCACTGTTGACTCGTCTAGTGGAAAAGTCCTGCTAATCGCTGGCAACACCATCAAGATTCCTACTTTGGGAACTTTTCGACTTTATGAACCATTAGAATGCGGATTCGTCTCTCAAACTTTTACGATTTCAAAAGAAGGGAGTCGCTGGTTTGTTTCTTTTTGTGTTGATGCCGAACGTTTGCCAGTTCGACAACCTGAGAACTCTGTAGGGATCGATATGGGCATTAAATCTTTTGCCACGCTGTCAACTCAGCAGGTCTTTGATGCGCCAAAACCATTAAAGCAAGCGAAAACCAAACTTCCTAAATTGCAACGCAAAGCATCAAAACAGGTAAAAGGTTCCCAAAACCAGCGCAAAACCTACAATAAAATTAGTCGGCTTCATGCGCGGATAGCTCGTATTCGCTTAGATTTCCTTCACAAGCTAACAACTTATTTAGCCCAAACGTTCAAACTAATCAAGATTGAAAGCTTGAACGTTCGGGGGATGATGGCGAATCACAAGTTAGCTGGAGCAATATCAGATCTAGGGTTTTACGAATTCAAACGTCAACTCGATTACAAGTGCCAAATGTATGGAGCTAGTCTAGTGTTGGTAGACCAATGGTTTCCCAGCTCTAAAACCTGTTCTAATTGTGGCAGTAAAAAAGATATGCCACTAAGTCTTCGGATTTTTGACTGTCCAGTTTGTGGCATATCTTTAGATCGTGATTTGAATGCCAGTTTGAATATTTTAAACTGGGAACCCTCGGCGTGAGGGGGATAGCCTACTTATCTTGGGATTAGCCGTCTACCCAACAGCGTAGGAAGTAAACTCGAAATTGTGTCTAAAGATGGCTTTAGAAAAGTTTAGGTAAGTTTTATGAAGCAGATTGCCAAAAACATTATGAATTCAACATCGAAAATTGAAAGTCCCAAATCCCCAGATGCCAAAATCGATCTGCGTGGGACTCCGTGTCCTCTGAATTTTGTCCGCACTAAACTGCGCTTGGAGCAAATGGCACCGGGCTCAGTTTTGGAAGTGTGGCTGGATGCTGGGGAGCCGATCGAACAAGTGCCCGATAGTCTCAAAATGGAAGGCTACCAGATTCTCGAAACGGAATTTGTCGCGGATGAGCCGGAGTCGGGCTATTTTTCAATGAAAGTGCAGCGCCCAGAAGACAAGGAAGCAGGATGAGCCTGAATTCACCCTCGATCGTGGGTACTGTAATTGCTGTTCAGGCTAACTTCTACCAAGTGAGGTTAGATCCCGAAGTCTCCATTGACGGGAAAAAGGCTCCCCTCGCTGATTCTCCGACTCTCCTGTGCACTCGTCGCACTCGACTGAAAAAAATTGGCCAACAGGTGATGGTGGGCGATCGCGTGGTGGTAGACGAACCGGACTGGACTGACCGCCGGGGAGCAATTTCTGAAGTATTCCCCCGCCAAACAGAACTCAACCGCCCACCTGTAGCTAATGCCGATCGCATTCTCCTCGTTTTTGCCCTTGCTGAACCCGACTTAGATCCCGCATCATTAACTCGGTTTTTAGTGAAGGCAGAATCTACAGGTTTAGAGGTGAGTTTGTGCCTGAACAAATGCGATTTGGTCACGCCCCAGGAGTTGGAACAGTGGCGCGATCGGCTTTCAGGCTGGGGCTACGAACCAATGTTTATTAGCGTCCGCAGCGGTTTAGGAGTTCAGGAATCCCCCGCTAATCGTAAAAATGAAGTTTCTGCATCGGAACCAGCTTTCCATGACTTAGTGGAGAAAATAGAACCATCTATGCTGAGTTCTGAGGATAACCCCCAATTGCCAAATTCGGTCAATCCGTTACATCCGTTAAAGCCCGTACATAGCCCGTTGCCGAACTTCCTTCTGAGCCATTTGCAAGGAAAAATAACGGTAATTTGTGGCCCTTCTGGGGTTGGCAAGTCCAGCTTAATCAACCAACTGATCCCGGCCCTGAATCTGCGAGTGAACGCTGTTTCCGGCAAACTCGGCCGCGGGCGCCATACGACTCGCCACGTCGAACTATTTGAACTCCCCGGCGGCGGACTTTTGGCCGATACTCCGGGCTTTAATCAGCCGGCTCTCGAATGCGATCCCTCAGAGTTGGCGGAATATTTCCCAGAAGCGCGCCAGAGGCTGGCTTTGGGTAGCTGCCAGTTTAGCGACTGTTCGCACCGAGACGAGCCTAACTGTGTGGTGCGGGGCGGTTGGGAGCGCTATGAGTATTACTTGCAGTTTCTCGAAGAGGCGATCGTCCGCCAACAAGCTCTGCAAAACTCCAGCAGCGCCGAGGCAAGTTTGAAGCAGCAAACCAAGTCGGATGGTACGCAGCATTACGAACCGAAGCTGCAAACTAAAAAATATCGTCGCTCTTCCCGCCGCGTTCAACACCAGTCACTCCAAGATATGTGTCAAGACTTAGAGGAATTGTGAGGAAGTCGCCGCCCATCGCCCGTAGGCACTAGACAACAGTACCAAGACTTACCCAGAAACCGGGTTTCCTCGATAAAAATACTTCGTTGCACCCCGATGCCCCCTTCGCAAAACCGTCTTTCTTTAGTGGCGAGTGCGTAAGTCCTGAGTACATTAATAGCTAAAATTAAATGGCCTTAGATTTGTTAAAAAAAGTAGAACAGAAGCAAAAGTTAGCGGGTACTGCAGGAGCAAAAATATTGTGAATATTCAAGAACTGTTTCAAAAAGGCGGCCCCGCCATGTGGCCCCTGTTGCTGTTATCGATTTTATCTTTGAGTACAATTATCGAGCGCTTGTGGTTTTGGGCAAGCCTCCTGAGCAAAGAAAAGCAGATAGTTAACCGCATTCTGGAAGCGGCTCGCAGCGATTGGGGGGCGGCTAACGAGATTGCCAGACAAGCTAACCGACAGCCGATCGGGCGATTTCTTTCTGCACCCCTGCGGCTCTACAATCCCGAACCAGATTTGTTTCGACTCGCACTCGAAGCTGCAGCCGATGAAGAGTTGGCTTCGATGCGTCGCGGTGACAAAATCTTAGAAGCTACGATCGCTCTGGCGCCTTTGCTGGGCTTGCTGGGAACAGTTTTGGGCTTGATTAACTCGCTCAGTTCCATCCGTCTGGGCGACATCGGCACGGCGGCAACAACTGGCGTAACTTTGGGGATTAGCGAGGCGCTGATCACGACTGCTACTGGGATGGTAGTAGCAATTTTTACCTTGGTGTTTTACCGCATATTTCAAGCTTTTTTGTTCAACCAGGCAAAAATATTTCGCAAAGCTGGAAATGAACTCGAATTGCTTTACAGACAATACTGGCCTGCTGCTAATGCTAAGGGTCGAGCGCCCGGTGCCGAATACAGCAATTCTTCCTTTGGTTCCGATGGTTTGAACAGGCGTTCTCTCAATTCTCAAGAACCGGGAGAACGGAATCGGGAGCCGAAATTGAAAGGTTCCGATCCGGCTGAAGATTCACCTTCTAATAATTAGAACCAAGGAGAACTGATGAAGATTAATCTAGATACTCCTGCTGAAGAGGCTCGGATTGAGCTGGTGCCTTTAATTGACGTGATCTTTTGCATTCTGACGTTTTTTCTGCTGGCGGCTTTGCAACTGACTCGGCAGCAAGCCATTAATGTGGATTTGCCTAAAGCGAAGACTGGACAAACGCAGATGCGAGAGATGCTGATTGTCAGCATTGACGATTTCGGGCAAACTTATATCGACCAATTGCCTGTTAATTACCAACAGCTAGATCGAGTTTTAAAGAGTTTCCAAAGCCAAAATCCTACGGGGTTGATGGTGCTGTACGCTCCTCAAAATGCGAGATATGCCAAAGTTGTCGAGGTTTTAGACAAATTGAGAGAGGTAGGGGGCGATAGAGTTGCCCTGGCAACTCTTCCTAGTTCGGCTCCCTCCCCATTGCCCAATACCTCGCTTCCCAATTCTGGCATTCCTGCAGCACCTGCGATCGGCAATTCCGGTCAACCCCTGCCGTCTCCTGTGCCTCCGGGGCAGCAACAGTTCAACCCCAATCAGTTTCAATCCCCTCTCCCGGCTCCTGGGCAGCAGCAGTTCAATCCCAATCAGTTTCAATCTCCTCTCCCGGCTCCACAGCAGCCTAGTAACTTTGGGGCAAATCAGGGCCTTCCTCCTGTTTCGCCTGCACCCGCTGCTCCCAATGTCAGACCCGAAATCGCCACTCCACCGCAGGATGGCGGGCCGTCGAATTAGTCAGAAGGAAGAAGGTTCGGCAACGGATTGTGTAACGGATGTAACGGATGTAACGGATGTCAGTCCGATGTCCGTCGGAAGAAGGGAGAAGGAAGAAGGGAGAACAGAGAAATAGAAATTTTCCCAATCTCCTCATCTCCCGCTCTCCCGCTCTTCCGCTCTCCTCATCTCCCCCTCTCCTCATCTCCTCATCTTTCAATCTCCCCCTTTCCCCATCTCCTCATCTCCCCCTCTCCCCCTCTTCCGCTCTCCCCCTCGCGGAGATTCTCACCGCCGGATTTGGTATAAAGGGCTTCAATTCTTTTGGTTCGTACTGAGCCTTTTTTCTCTTGACAAGTAGATAGACTTGTATATGCCTGCGGAAGGAACTTTTGCAGGCATCTCGCCATCTCTATCCCTAAGTAAGTTATTTCCTAGGACAGATGGTAATTTTGTCAAATAATTGTTACCTTTTGTAATATATACTCAAGCCAGATGGGCAATCGGGTATCCCGAAACCAACGGTCGATCGCTGAAACAACTTACAAATCTGGTTAATCCAGGTGTTCAGTTTTAAGTCACCTTTACTTACAGAGGAGTCAAAGTCATGAGCCAACCAGCAGAATTGTCTTTGGAACAGCAATTTAGCCTGTGTTCATTCAAAACACAGGTAAGTGACATGAGCCGTGAACAAGCTCAGGAGTTTTTGGTCAAGCTTTACGAGCAAATGATGCTACGAGAAACCATGTACCGCCATTTTCTGAAACACCACTGGGGTTTAGAACCTAACCCAGGCGTTGAGTAACCAAGAGTCGCAGTCGGCGACCTCCGTCTCTTACTCTCTTCCCTCAGGCGGAAAGGAGTTGGGGGTGATGGGGCGTCACTCGAAGGCAGAAGGTAGAAGGCATCTGTACAGACGTGAGGAAAATTTGACAATTCCTTTGTGGATTTCACTGAATGTGGAAGTCGAGGTAAGCAGTTTGTCGATCGACACCACCGGAAAGCGCAAAGATAATTTATCGCGCCTAGACTCGAAAATTGGATAACTATTAATAATAAGTAAGGGTTAATTTTTTAACCAATTAAAGTTTTTAAAAAATTAAATATATTTGTGTGTAGTTGCAGCGGATGAGGTTTGACAACAATGGGGCTAGTCGGACATCTGAGCGCGACCTCCGACTAGCAAAACCTTCAATTTTCACCAAAATAGTGGGTCTGAAGCCCCGTCATAAGCTTGACGGCTTTTCTTCTTTGAGTTTATCAATCCAGTCCTCAATCATTTGCGTCATCGTCTTTTCTCGTTGTGCAGCAATTCGTCTCAGCTTTTCAATGCGGTTTTTAGAGACTCGAATACTTAACCGATTTTCTTTCATGATTGGGTACACAATGGACGCACTTTATGTGATCATGAATTGAGGTTAAAACGCTTTGCAGTATGAAGTCTAGATACCAGTATCGTTTCTATCCAACCGACCAACAGCGACAGAGTTTAGCTCAGTTGTTTGGATGCGTTCGTGTTGTATGGAATGATGCTCTGGCTACCTGCAAGCAAGCCGAAAAGTTACCCAGGAATGGGCAATTACAAAAACTCGTCATCACCCAAGCTAAGAAAAATCAAGAAAGGGAATGGTTGAATGATGTTTCTGTAGTCCCCTTACAACAGTCCGTGGCGGATCTAGGTGTTGCCTATCAAAACTTCTTTGACTCTCTCAAAGGGAAGCGAAAAGGGAGAAAGGTAGGTGCGCCGCGATTCAAAAAGAAAACGAGTCGGCAATCAGCGCGGTTTACACAGCGTGGATTCTCCATCAAAGGTGATGAAATTTATCTGGCCAAGATTGGAAATGTTAAACCTATTTGGACAAGAGACTTACCTTCTGAACCTACCTCGGTAACTGTTATCAAAGATTGTGGAGGTCGTTACTTCCTTAGTTTTGTAGTGGAGATTGTCCCCTCTAACTTGAAAGCAATTAATCCATCTATTGGCATTGATCTGGGAATTAAAACCTTTGCTGTCTTGAGTACAGGTGAAAAGATTGTAAGTCCCAGCTATTCCAGGTTGGACAAGCGGATTCGTCGCAAACAGCGCCAACTTGCACGTCAATCCAAAGACTCAAAACGGAGAGAGAAAACGCGCCTACAAATTGCGAAGTTGCACAACCAAGTCTCGGACACTCGCAAGGATTTCTTGCACAAACTATCAACCCGTGTAGTGAAGGAAAATCAAGTGATCGCACTGGAAGATTTAAATGTGTCGGGATTGGTTAAAAATCGCCAACTAGCTAGGGCTTGCTGGATAAGTGCAGAAAGGTTACAGAGCCTGGTTATGTGATCGCGCGATCGAAAAAAGTGTGCAAGATAAACAGGTAGGTAGTAATAAATATGTAGTGAAGTTTAATTACAGTAATTGAATACATAGGATAATTTTATAAATAACACAATCAAAATTTTTGATTTTAATATTTCTTTACGCGCTCGAATGTAGATTTAGTTACACTTA